>NZ_VCKX01000308.1 GCF_005889725.1 Nonomuraea zeae | reverse complement strand
GCCGTGGCGGGGGTGGTGCTGGCGGGCCTGTTCGGGCTCGTGTTCGCCACCGCCAGGATGTCCGACCACCGGTGGATCCAGCGGCCGGCCGCCGCGGTGGTGGAGTTCTTCAGGTCCGTGCCGCTGCTGCTGCTGATCTTCTTCGCGTTCTTCGGCTCGTTCGCCCTGCTGGGGGTGAACATCTCGGCGTTCGCCGCGGTCGTCTTCGGCCTCACGCTTTACAACGGGTCGGTGATCGCGGAGATCATCCGGGCCGGGGTGCTGAGCCTGCCCAAGGGGCAGAGCGAGGCGGCGTACGCGATGGGCATGCGCAAGGGGCAGGTCATGCGGCTCGTCCTGCTGCCGCAGGCGCTGAAGGCCATGCTCCCCGTCCTGATCAGCCAGTTCGTGGTGCTGCTCAAGGACTCGGCGCTGGGGCTCATCGTCGGTTACGACGAGCTCGTGGACCGGGGGCTGAACGGGATCGCGGCCAACTTCTCCAACGTCATCCCGGCGGCGATCCTCATCGCGGCCATCTTCATCCTGATCAACCTGTCACTCGACCGGCTGGCCACCCGCCTGAGCCACCGCCGCTGACGGCGTCAGTCCGCCGGCGCCTTGTCGAGGCACTGGTAGAGGCCGTACACGAAGCGGGCGCGGTAGTCCGTACCGTCGTGGGCGAAGTCGACCGCCCAGTGGTGCGGCGCCGCCCCCTCGCACTGGACGGCTCCGGGGAAGCTCGCGGCGACGTCGGCGACGACGCAGCTCCACGGGGTCAGGTCCGCGAAGGTCAGCGCCGTCTCGCCGCCCGGACGGACGAACCAGTAGTTCCACACCGCGCGGTCGGGCCCGGCCAGGGCCTCGAACTCCAGGCCCGGCCAGGACGGCAGCGCCCAGCGGGCCACCTCGCAGGTCAGGCTTCCGATGGGCCGCTCGCCCCGGTGGGACGGGGGGCCGAGCAGCCTGCGCAGCATGGACAGCCCCTTCGGGACCCGGCTGGAGTGGGCCATCTTCGTCCACGTGGTGTGCGCGGCACGCAGCTCGGCCCACGACGCGCCCATATCCCCGAGCGCGTCCTCCACCCGCCCCGGATTGAGGTCGCGCATCCGGTGCATCAAGGCCAGCTCGAACTGGCGGATCCCGAATTCCATGCCGACAGCCTGCCAGAACCGGCGCCACCACGCACGGAGCCCGACTGATCGCCATTTATTAGCCATTTGTATTTCATCATTCCGCAAAAGCGCGCCGCGCCCGGCCATTCCCTTTCCTGGAATCCCCGCGAATGTATAGTCGCCATATCCATTTAGCGGGGGGCGGGCCGGAAATTGTCGGTTTTGTTGCGTATGGTACGGGTGCGGAGAGTCGCGGCAGGCGTCGCATTCTGCTGGGTGGCCCTCACGATCGCGGCCGTCCTCGCGACCGGTCAGCTCAACGACGTCAGGGTCACCAGCGGCACCTCGATGCTGGCGCGCGACGCCGAGTCGGCTCGCGTGCTGACGCTCGTCGCCAAGCAGGGCGGCCGGGTGGTGCCGGCCCTGGTGGTCTACGAGCGCGCCGGGCCACTCGGGCGCGCCGACCACGCGGCGGTCCGGCGGCACATCCGGCAGTTCGCCGGGGTGCAGGGAGTGATCCCCGACAAGGTCAGGCCCATCCCCAGCCCGGACGGGCACGCGCTCCAGGTGCCGGTGCTGCTGTCCGGCCAGCAGGGCGTCCTCGTCAACCCGATCGTCGAGCGGCTGCGCCAGATCGTCACGACGGACCGGCCGCCGGGGCTGAGCAGCTACGTGACAGGGGCGGGCGGGATGGCCGCCGACTACGTCGAGTCCTTCCGCCACATCGACGTCACGCTCCTCGCCCTGAGCCTGGCCGTCGTCCTCCTGGTCCTGCTCGCCGTCTATCGCAGCCCCATCCTCTGGGTGATCCCGATGCTCGCCGTGGTGGTGGCCTACCTCGGCTCGGCGGCCGCCGTCTACGCGCTCGCGCGAGCCGGTCTGGTGACCCTGCGCGGCGCCACCCCCGAGGTCTTCACCGTCCTGGTGTTCGGCGTGGCCACCGACTACGCGCTCCTGCTCGTGGCCCGCTACCGCGAGCAGTTGCGCGTGACCGCCGACCAGACCGCGGCGTTGCGGGCCGCGCTGTCGGGCGGGATCCGCACGGTCGTCGCCTCGGCGCTCACCGTCGCGGGCGGGGTCGGCTGCCTCCTGGTGGCCGACACGAACGCGCTGCGCTCCATCGGCGCGGTGGCCGCCATCGGGATCCTGATCACCATGGTGGTGATGGTGACGTTCCTGCCCGCGCTGATGCTCCTCGGGGGCCGGCGGGTCTTCTGGCCGGCCACGCCGCTACCCGGGCAGTCGGCCCGCGACGGGGTGTGGACCCGCGTCGCCGACTTCGTCGGCCGCCGCGCCCGGCTGTCGTGGGTGGGCTCGTCCCTGCTGCTGGTCCTGCTGTGCATGGGGCTGGCCACGGTGGACGCCTCGGGCATCCCGCCGTCCGCCCTGTTCACCATGCGTACGGACTCCGTGGCCGGCCACGAGGCGCTGAAACGGCACTACCCGGCGAACGCTCCCGTGGTGGTGCTGTCCAAGGAGGAGGTGAGCGCCGCGGTCGCCAGCGCGGTGCGCGGCGTGGAAGGGGTCACCTCGGTCAGGACCGGCCCGCCCGCGCCGTGGCGCGTCCTCGACGTCGTCCTGGCCGCCGAACCGAACACCCATGAGGCCCAGCGGCTGGTGCACGAGCTGCGGCAGGCCGTGCGCTGGGCGGCGGGACGCGACGCGCTGGTCGGCGGGTTCGCCACCGAGCTCCTCGACGTCAAGAACGCCGCACTCGACGACGCGCTCCTCATCGTCCCGCTGATCCTGCTCGTGGTCGGGCTGATCCTGATCGTCCTGCTGCGCTCGGTGGTGGCCCCGCTGCTGCTGATCGGCACGGTCGTGCTGTCCTTCGCCGCCACGCTCGGGCTCTGCTCGGCGGTGTTCACGCAGCTGCTCGGCTATCCCGCCATGGACGCGTCGTTCGCCCTGTACGCGTTCGTCTTCCTCGTCGCCTTCGGCATCGACTACAACATCTTCCTGATGGCCCGGGTGCGAGAGGAGGCCACCCGGCTGGAGACGCGCGAGGCCACCCTGCACGCGCTGCGCGTGACCGGCGGGGTGATCACGGCCGCCGGGATCGTGCTGGCGGCGGCGTTCTTCGTGCTCACCGTGCTGCCGCTGGTGCCGGTCATCCAGCTCGGGCTGCTGGTGGCGGTCGGGGTCGTCATCGACACCGTCATCGTCAGATCCCTGCTCGTGCCGGCCCTGGCCCACCACATCGGGCAGTTCATCTGGTGGCCGCGGCGTGGAGCTCTCTGAGCGCCGGCCGCAGGAGACCCATCAGCTCTTCCGGCCGCGACACCCGCGCGTCGAACACCCCGGAGAACGACACGGCGTCGTCGGCGTGCAGGATCACGATCATGCCCGCGACGCCGGGAGCCAGCGGCGGGATCGCGAAGATCTCGCTCATCCCGGGGTCGGCCCTGGTCATGCGGACCGCGCTGACGTTGAGCTGCCGGCACTCCCCGACGGTGGCGAGGGGCGAGAGCAGCCGCAGGAGCGGCACCGCGAGCCCGGCGGGGACGCGATAGAGCGCCTTGGCCCTGCGGCGCGCCTCGCCGAGCCTGCGCAGGGTCGTCTGGGCGGCGACCCGCTGGAGCCGTGCGAACGCGTCGGGCTCGCCGCAGGGCAGCGTGACGGGGATCAGGCCGGTGTGGTTGCCCAGCCCGGCATGCCGCCCGGCCCCCGTCAGCGAGACCGGCAGAGCGACCGTCATGTCCCGCCCGCCACCACGTGCCGCCTTCGCCATCCCGACCTGGGAACCGCGGGGCCCGGCCGCCGGTCGCCACGAACGCAGCGCGCCCGCGACGAGCGTGACGCCGATCTGGGCGATGCTGGTCCCGGTGGCGCGGGCGATGTCGTGGAACGACGCGATGTCCAGGGCCGCGACGTGCAGCTGCCGGGCCGGCGCGCCGGCGGAGCCCGGGGCGCCGGGGGTGAACCAGCGCGGCGGCGGCCCGGCCAGTCGCAGCAGGTCGGCCAGTGCCTGGCGCATCCCCGCGCCCGGCCGCGCGCTCCCGGCCTCGCCGGAGCCGAGGTGGGCCACGCCGGCTTCGGGAGAGGGCAGGGTCTGGTCGCCCAGCAGGGCCCGGACGGCGTTGATCGCGCCCATCCCGTCCTGGAAGGCGTGGTGCGCCCGGTAGCAGAGCATGTGCTCGTCATCGGCGTACCCGTGCAGCACCATCAGGCTCCACAACGGCCGCTCGCGGGACAGCGCCCGGACCCGGATGGCGGCCTCCGCCGCCTGGTGCACGTCGCTTCCTCGCGGCACCCGGTGATATTCGACGTGGTACGCCGGATCGAAACCGGGATCCGGCTCCCATCGCGCCCGCCGCCCCGCACCCACCAGCCGGTAGGCCAGCGCGGACGCCTGTGCGGCCACCTTCTTGGCGACGAGCTCGCGCAGATCCGCCGCCGGCGGCGGGGATCCGGGCATGCGCAGGCCCAGCCCGAAATGCATCCGGAAATCGTCCGCGACCCCGGCCGTCAGCCGCAGCACATAATGATCGCCGAATGTGAGAGGCACCTGGCCAGCAGCGATTTCACCGTTCACGTTCGCAACATTACTTTGTTTCCGCCGCGATGAATGCGAGGTTGTTCATGGATATTCGACCGGTCGAGACGCTGATGCTGGGCTATTTCGCACTAATGGCGATAATCGTCTATATATCCCAGGAAAGAGTGACAGATTGCCCCGCGCTCCTCGCCGGATACGCTGCGGCCGCGTCGTTCGTGCTCGCCGCGCGGTGGGCCGAGCGGCGGTTCCCCGGGAACCGGCCGGCGGCGCTCGCCCGCTTCGCCGCCCCGCTCCTGGTGCTCCCCTTCGTCTACAGCGCCGCCGCCGACACTGTCCTGGTCCTGCACGGGCGCTACCTCGACGACACGGTGAGCGCCTGGGAGACCTCGCTGTTCGGCGGCCTGCCCAACGTTCTCACCGGGGCCGTCGGCTTCCCGCCGCTGACGGAGCTGCTGACGTTGTGCTACTTCTCCTTCTACGGCTGTTTCCTGATCCCGGTCCTGCTCTACACGCGGGGGCGGCGGGCGCTCGGCGAGCGCTACCTGTTCGCCGCGATGCTGACGCTCCTGACGTGCTATCTGGGGTTCATGGCCGTCCCGCTGGCCGGTCCCGCTGCGGCGGCGCCGGAGCTGTACGCCGCGTACCGGCCGTCCGGATACGTGATCACCACCTTGCAGGGCCGGATCATGGCCGCGTTCGACCCTCCTGGCACGTGCTTCCCCTCGCCTCACGTGGCGGGCGCCTGGATCACGCTGCTGTGCCTGCGCCGCCACGTGACCCGCAACCAGCGCGTCGCCCTGTGGGCGCTGACCTCCGGGCTGACCGCGGCCGTCGTGTACGACTGGTACCACTACGTCTCCGACGTCGCCGCCGGGCTCGCGGTGGCGCTGGCCGCCCACGCCGTCGCGAAGCGGCTCAGCGTACGGCGAGAGCGGCCGCGAATCCCTGTGCCAGCGTGACCGTGGGGGCGAACCCGAGGTCGCGCACCGCGTCGTCGGGCACGCAGGTCCAGTCGGCGCAGTGCATCTCACGGGCCTTGTCGCGGTTGAGCGCGGGCATGCTCCCCAGGACGGCGCCGGCCAGCTCGGCCACGGTGGCGGCGGCGTACACGGCGGGCATCGGCAGCGGCACCATCAGCGGGCCGCGGCGACCCGCCGCCCGGGCGACCGCCCGGCAGATGTCGCGCCAGTGATAGCGGCCCCCGTCGCTGAGCGGGTAGAGGCCGGCGCGCCGGTCGCTGGGCTCGACGGTCGGCCCGCGGCCGGCCGCGGCGAGCAGGGCGGCGCACAGGTCGTCCACGTAGACCAGGCCGTAGCGGCGGGGGCCGAGCCCGGCCTTGACCGCCAGGCCGAGCCGGATCATGGGCAGGAGCGCGGGCAGCAGCGCGGGCTCTCCCGGGCCGTAGACGATGCCGGGGCGCAGGATCACCGTCGGCACCCGATGGGCGTGGGCACGCGCGGCCTGCTCTCCCGCCAGCTTGCTCGCGCCGTACACCGACACCGGGGCGGCGCCGTACGGCGACGAGGGGCCGCCCGCGGCCAGGGAGGAGCAGAGCACCAGGCGCGGCGGGTCGGGGCAGGCGGCCAGCGCGCGCACCAGGAGGGCGGTGCCGTCGCGGTTGACCGTCCAGTAGTCGGCGGCGAGGCGCGCCTTGACGACGGCGGCCAGGTGGATCACCCGGTCGGCGCCCCGCAGCGCCTCGGCCAGCCCCCGGCCGGTCCCGAGGTCGCCGTGCACCACCCGCACGCCCAGGCGGCGCAACGCCTGCGCGCGCTCCGACGGCCGGGCCAGGGCCGTGACGGCGTCGCCGCGCGCCAGGATCATCCGGGTCAGCCGCCCGCCCACGAACCCGGTGGCCCCCGTGACGAGATACCGCGACCTCCCGTCCCGCTCCCGTGCGGGGGGCGCCGGCGGATTTCCGGGCGGGTTCGTCACAGGGCCCGCTGGTAGATCCGGTACGTCTTGGTGTGCGTGCAGCCGCCGGCGACCAGGTACTGGTTGACGTCCTGGTTGTCCTCAAGCGTCCAGCCGAGCTCCAGCCCGCCGGTGTAGCCACGGGCCTTGATCGACGCGTACGCGCGGGCGAAGAGCAGCGTCTCGATGCCGCGCCCCCGCAGGCGCGGGAGGACGCCGAAGAGCACCGCACGAGTACGGTCGATGCGGCGGGCCGCCAGGACCAGCCGGACCAGCCCGACCGGCAGGCCGAAGCGGCTCAGCCGGCCGCGCGCGGCGGGCAGCGCCTGGTTGGCGTCCGGCAGGACGAGGGCGACGGCGACCGGCTCGCCCGCGATCTCGGCCAGGTGGACGAGCTCGGGGTCGATGATGCCGCGCAGCCGGCGCGCCAGCGCGGCGAACTCGGCGGTGGTCATGGGCGTGAAGCCCCAGTTGCGCTGCCACGCGTGGTCGTAGACGTGTTTGACGCGCAGCGCCTCGGCGTCGAAGTCCTTCATGTCGAGGGTGCGCACGGTGAGCCCGTGCCGCTGCCGCACCCGCTCCGCGATCCGCGCCAGCCGCTCGTCGAGCGAGACCAGGTCATGGGACCAGGCCCACAGGTCCTTGGCCTTGCCGAGACCGCAGGACTCCAGCAGGCCAGGGTAGTAGGCGGGGTTGTAGGGCATCATCACCGCCGGCGGGGAGCCGAAGCCGTCCACCAGCAGCCCGCACTCCCCATGGGTGGTGAGATCGACCGGCCCGAGCATGGTGCCGAGCCCGCGCCCGCGCAGCCAGCCCGCCGCGGCCGACAGCAGCGCCGCGGCGACCGAGTCGTCATCGACGCAGGCGAACCGGCCGAAGAACCCGTCGCGGGCCTGATGGGCGGCGTTGTGCCGGGGATTGTCCACGGCGGCGATCCGGCCGGCCACCCGGCCCGCCCGGCGTACCGTGAACAGCTCGGCCGCGCCGTAGGCGAAGAACGGGTTACGCCGCCGGTCGAGCAGGCGGCGGCTGTCGCCGCGCAGCTGCGGCACGAAGCAGGGGTCGGCGCCGTGCAGCCGGTAGGGCAGCTCGACGAAGTCCTTGAGCTCGCGTCGCGTGCGTACGGGCCGCGCCGCCTCGCCCACCGGCTCAGCCGTCTGCCGGGGTGAAGACGAGGCTGGCATTGTGGCCCCCGAACGCGAACGAGTTGGACAGCACGGCGCCCGGCGCGATGGGACGCGGGCGGCGCACCACGTCGATCTCACACCGGGGATCCTGAACGTCCAGGTTGATGGTGGGATGCGCCAGGAGCTCGTGCAACGTCAGCGCGCTGACCACGGCCTCGATCGCTCCCGCCGCGCCGATCGCGTGGCCGATGACGCTCTTGGTCGAGGTGACGGGAACCTGGCCCGGGCCGAAGATCCGGGCGATCAGCCGCGCCTCGGTGACGTCGTTGAGCGGGGTTCCGCTGCCGTGCGCGTTCACGTGCGTGACCTCCTCCGGGGACAGGCCCGCGTCGGCCAGTGCCTGGCGGACGCACCGCTCGGCGCCCTCGCCGTCGGGGTCGGGCGACGTCAGGTGGTGGGCGTCGGAGGTGCGGCCGTAGCCGGCCAGCTCGGCGTACACGCGGGCGCCGCGGCGCACGGCGTCGTCGAGGCGTTCGAGCACGACGAACGCGGCGCCCTCGGCCAGGACGAAGCCGTCCCTGGCGGTGTCGAAGGGGCGGGCGGCGCCTTCCGGGTCCGACACGCGCTGCGACAGCGCGCCGCACCGCTGGAAGGCGAGCAGGATCGTCGCCGACACGCACGCCTCCGAGCCTCCGGCGACCACCAGGTCGGCCGAGCCGTCACGCAGCAGGCGCAGCCCCTCCCCGATCGCGTGCCCGCCGGAGGCGCAGGCCGTGGACACCGTGAGGCTGGGGCCGAGGATCCGGTGCTGCATGCTGATGAACGCGGCGGCGGCGTTGTGCATCACCATGGGCACGTAGAGTGCCGACGGCCGCCCGTACGTCTCGTGCCCGAGCAGGGCGCTCTCGGTGGTCTCGTTGCCGGCCAGCCCCGTGCCGGTCACGACCGCCCGGCGCTCTGGCACGACCCCGGCGGGACCCGCGTCGGCCATCGCGTCGGCGGCCGCGCACACGGCGAGCAGCGTCGTACGGTCCATCCGGCGCGCCTGCTTGCCCGTCACGTAGTCGGCCGGGTCGAAGTCGTGCACCTGGCAGGCGAAGTCGACGGGCAGGCCGGTGGTGTCGAACGAGGTGATCGTGCGGGCGGTGGACCGCCCGTCGATCAGCGTGCTCCAGAACGTCTTGACGTCGTTGCCCGCCGGGGTGCGCACGCCGAGGCCGGTGACCGCGACGCGAATCCGCTGATGCATCAGGAGGCGGCCCGGACCAGGGTGACCACGTCCGCGAGCGTGCGGGCCTGCTTGGCGGTGTCGAGGTCCACGAAGAGCGCGAAGCGGTCTTCGGTCGCGGCGGCCAGCTCGGCCATGTCGAGGCTGTCGGCCTCCAGCTCGTCACGCAGGTCGACGTCCTGCGTGATGTCCGCGGGGTCGACAGAAAGGATCTTCGCGCAGATAACGCGCAGCTCTTGGAAGACTTCGTCGTCGCTCATGCAAATGTCCTTTGTTTACCGATCGGAGCGGTGAGGATGCGTGGAGCCGCAGCTCGGCCGCCGCTCGTTCAACAACCTTGATCACGCATGCGGCGATTACTCTACTATTATGCTTGCTCACTGTCAGCAACAGTCGCTCGGTGGAAGGTGATCATGAGCATGCGTGTGAGCGGGAGGGTGAGTCCCCCACGGTGACGGACGCCTTCGACAAATGCCGGCTCCCCCAGGAGATCGAGGCCCTGCGCGCCTCCGGCGTCTACCCTTACTACCTGCCGGTCGAGGAGCGGCTGCAATACGGCGAGGTCGTCATGGACGGCCGCCGCGTGCTGATGGCCGGCTCCAACGACTACCTGGCGCTGTCCAACGATCCTCGGGTGAAGGCGGCCGGCGCCGACGCGCTCCGGCGCCTCGGCGCGGGCAACTCCGGCTCCCGGGTGCTCAACGGCACGCTGACGCTGCACCACACCCTGGAGGGCGAGCTCGCCGACTTCCTCGGCCACGAGGCCGCGATGGTGGTCTCCACTGGCTACCAGGCAAATCTCGCGCTCGCCCCGCTTTTCGGGCCACGCGACCTGCTGCTCGCCGACCGGCACATCCACGCCTCCCTCATCGAGGCCGCCCGGCTCGGCCAGGCGAAGCTGCGGCGCTACCGCCACAACGACACCGCCCACCTCGGCCGGCTTCTGGAGACCGCCGAGCCGGGCGGGGGGCGTCTCATCCTCACCGAAGGCATGTTCTCGGTCACCGGCGACCTGTGCGACCTGCCCGGCATCGCCGACCTCGCCGACCGCCACGGCGCCCGCGTCATCGTCGACAGCGCCCACGACGTCGGCCTGCTGGGCCCGCGCGGCAGCGGAGCCGCCGAGCACCACGGGCGGCAGTCGGCGGTCGACGTGCAGACGGTCACCTTCTCCAAGTGCTTCGGCACGCTCGGCGGCGCGGTCGCCGCGCCCCGCCAGGTCATCGACTACCTGCGGCACAGCGCGCGGGCGGCGCTGTTCTCCGCCTCGCTGCCCGCCGCCTGCGCCGCCGCCGCGCTGACCGCCCTGCACATCATCCGCACCGAGCCCGAGCGCCGCCGCCGCGTCCTCGCCTCCGCGGGCCGCCTGCGCACGGGGCTCTCCGCGCTCGGCTTCGACGTGCCCGCCCACGGCATGCCGACCGTCCCCCTGCAGATCGGCGACGGTCTGCTGTGCTGCCGCTTCTGGACCGAGCTGTTCCAGGAGGGGATTCTCGCGAACGCCATGCTGCCGCCGAGCGTCCCCGAAGGCAGGGCGCTGATCCGGCTCAGCGTCACCGCCGCGCACACCGATGCCCACGTCGATCGCCTGCTGGAGGCCGTCGCCGCCGTCGCCGGACGCCTGGGCCTGCCCGCACGTACACCGGGCGGACCGGCCGCCCGCCGGTCGAGGAGGACCGATGCCTGACGCGTCCGCACCGCCGTTCTGGGAGTCCTGGGCGGGCACCGCCGTCATGCCGGCCGCGCTGATGCTGGGCGAGCGGGCGGTCGACGACATGTTCGGGCGTACGGGGAGCATGTTCGGCCTGTGGATCCCCGGCGTCGGCAGGAGCGTGATGGTCCGCGACCCCGCCCTGATCAGGCAGGTCCTGCTCGCCTCGGGCGACGTCGTCGACGACGTCGAGGTCAACCGCGTGCAGGAGCCCATCATCGGCCGCCAGGGGCTGGCGGTGCTGGACCCCGACGGCAACCGCCGGCTGCGCCAGATCATGCTGCCCGCGCTGCGGCCGCAGTCGCTGCCCCGGATGCGGGAGATGACGGAGTCGCTCGCGCGGCGGGTCGTGGACGGGTGCCCGGCCGGCGAGCCGTTCGCCCTGGGTCCGCGGCTGCGCACGGCGATGATGGAGGCGATCCTGGCGCTCACCATCGGCGTCGACCAGCCCCGGCAGTTCGACGAGTGGATGGGGGCGCTGTGGCAGGTGTTCCGGCGGGCGGTCTCGGCCGAGATCACCGTGCGCTACATGCTGCGGCACGTCGGGGGGATCGCGCTGTGGCCGTCGTTCCACCGCAGGAAGAGCGAGTGCGACGGGCTGATCTACGCGGAGATCGAGCGCCGGCGGCGGCGCGGGGAGGATCGGGACGACCTGCTCGGCGTGCTGATGCGGGCCCGTGACGAGCGCGGGGCCCGGCTCACCGATCAGGTGCTGCGCGATCAGGTGATGAGCATCATCGCGGGGGCCCGTACGACGACTGCGACGGGGCTCGCCTGGACGTTCGAACGCCTGATCCGCCACCCGGACGCCCTGCGACGGCTCACCGCGGAAAGCGACGCGGCCGCTTGGGGCGATGCCACCTTGGGGCCCGCCGCCTCGGGGGCCGCCGCCTCGGGAGCCGCCGCCTTGGGAGCCGCGCCCGCTCGGGGAGGCGGGGCGGTGCAGGAGGGTGGGCCATGCCGACGAGCGGGGCCGTACCGACGAGCGAGGCTATGACGGCGATCGGGTCGGCTGCCGACGCCTATGCCAGCGCCGTCTGTTACGAGGCGCTGCGCGTACGGCCTCCGGTGGCCTTCTTCGGCCGGCAGGTGACGCAGCCGTTCGAGCTGGGCGGGCGGGTGCTGCGGCCGGGCACGGCGATCCTGGTCCACATCCGGGCATTGCACCACGATCCCGACCTCTATCCCGACCCGGCCGCGTTCCGCCCGGAGCGCTGGCTGGCCCGGCGGCCGGGCGGCTACGGATGGATGCCGTTCGGGGGCGGCCGGCGCACCTGCATCGGCGACAAGCTGGCACTCATGCTGATGAAGACGTTCCTGCAAGTCTTCACCCGGGCGGCGACGCTGGAGCCGGCCGACCAGCGCGACGAGCAGATCCGCTGGCGCGCGGTCTCGAACGTGCCGGGCGACGACTGCCGCATCATCCTGCGCCCGAGAACACCCGCCGAGCATTTCTCCACCCCCAGCACCTTGCCCATTCCTTAACCACGGACCCGCCACCCGTCAAGCGCCGAGCGATGCAAATCCGAACCCTCGATGCGCCTCATCCATCTGGCCTTCTACCTGCGGATTCCATTGTCCATGGGCATTGGATAATGCCCGGACAATTCTCGGCCGCAAATTCCTTGGCAGCGTCGGTGCCGACGGGCAAAAGTGTTGACAGGAAAGGAACGGCAAGCCCGCTCGAAATGGGGGAAATCTCATGAGGATCCGTACGAAGGTGACGTTCACCGTGGCGTCCATGGCGGCTTCGATGTTCGCCTACTCTGCCGCGGCGCCCGCGTCCATCGCCGCACCCGCGCCTGCCGCGAACGTGGCCGTCACCGCCGGAGCCCAGCAGGCGCTCGACGTCATACGCGGCAAGACCCGCTGTTTCAGCTACTCCTACGGCGACGACGGCACCTCCAGCGTGACCGTCTACTTCCACAACCGCTGCAAGCACTCCCGGGGGATCAAGATCCGGGTCGCGCAGGCGAGTGACGCGTGCATCTGGGTGCGCGGCGGCGACTTCGACAAGAAGAAGTTCAAGGGCCCGCACCCGACGGTGCAGTCCGTCAAGGAAGTCTCCCACTGCGGCTGACGGACTGCGGCTGACGGATCAGCGCGGGCGCCCACCTGGATGACCATCCACACAACCACCGGAACGTCCGCCCGGACGTCCACCTGGACGCCCACTGGGACGTCCGCGAGGATGTTCATCGGGACGCTCACCCGGATGTCGCCTGAATGTCCACCGTAGAACGCGCACGACGAGCTCCGGCCGAGTAGATACACGGGGGTGTCCACTCGGCCGGAGCCCTGTCTCTCCGTGATGACTCGCTCACACTGGACGACTTTGATAGCCTCCTTTTGGTCTTGACGTGGTGCACGTCGGTGTCGACCGAAGCAGAGGCGGGATGGCGGAGTCGTCCGGACCACTGGACGAAGGGACGGGATCGCGGCGCGGACGCAAGCCCGTCCGGCCGGATCCGGAGTCCGGCCCCGTCGCGCTGCTCGCGCACCGCCTCTGGGAGCTCAAGGAGCAGGCAGGCGATCCGTCTTTCGCGGACATGGCCACCCGTCTCGGCGCCGCCGCCTCGAAGTCATCACTGGCCGCCGCGGCTCGCGGGAGCACGCTGCCGAGCTGGGAGACGACGTGGGAGTTCGTCCGCGTTCTGGCGGTCGATCGGCTGGGGCAGGATCTGGACGAGGTCAGGCGGGAGTGGCGGGCGCACTGGGAGCAGGCCGGGATCGCCGGCGACTCCGAGAATGAGGCCCGCATGCCGGAGCAGTTGCCATCAGAACCACCCGGACCGCCCGCACCGAACATCTCGCACCGCCGTTCCAGGAGGCTGGCCGTGCTCGCGGCGGCGTCCGGCGCGGCGGGGGTCGGCGCCGTACTCCTCGCCTGGTTCCTCACGTTCGGCGGAGACAAGCCACAGGGCGACTCCACCGCGCAGCCCACCCCCGCGCAGTCCAGCACGCCACGCGACGACTCCGTCTTCGAGCGGGACGTCACCTACCCGGACGGCAGCGTGGTGACGAAGGGGTCGAACTTCGACAAGACCTGGCGCATCCGCAACGCGGGCACCGTGCCGTGGCAGGACCGCTACCTCACGCGAATGAACGACACCCCCTGCCGGGCGCCCAAGCGCGTCGGGATCGGACCCGTCCTGCCCGGCGAGTCGGTCGACAT
Organism: Nonomuraea zeae; assembly: GCF_005889725.1. Classification (GTDB taxonomy): domain Bacteria; phylum Actinomycetota; class Actinomycetes; order Streptosporangiales; family Streptosporangiaceae; genus Nonomuraea; species Nonomuraea zeae. Next base: position 142 of record NZ_VCKX01000308.1, on the reverse strand, counting down.
CACGGTGCGCGTACGGGCGTCGGATGCGCCCGGCAGGTGCAAGATCTTCTGGAAGATGACCGACGAGGACGGGACGCCGCTACTCGCGGCCAAGAAGCCCATCTTCCTCGACGTCACCGTGGCCTGACCTCCACCCCGCCAC
>NZ_VCKX01000307.1 GCF_005889725.1 Nonomuraea zeae | reverse complement strand
ACCCAGACCACGCCCCAACCGCCCGCCCCCACTGCCACCACGAACCAGTCGGCCGAGCACACCGGCCCCGCCTCGCGCGGATTCCCCGGTATCGATCCTGAGGGAACCGTGCTGGTCACCGGGGCCACCGGCGGTCTGGGCGGCCCGCTCACCAGGCACCTGGTCGGCGAGCTCGGCGCCCGGCACCTGGTGCTGGCCGGCCGGCGCGGGCCGGACGCCCCCGGCGCCCCCGAGCTGGCGGCCGAGCTGCGGGAGCTGGGCGCCGAAGTGCGCCTGGCCGCCTGTGACGTGGCCGACCCCGAATCGCTGGCCGCCCTGCTGGCGGAGATCCCCGACGCGCACCCGCTGACCATGGTCGTGCACGCGGCGGGCGTCGTCAGCGGCGGCATCGTCGGCTCGCTCGGAACGCCGGAGCTGCACACCGTACTGCGCCCGAAGGTGGACGCCGCCTGGAACCTGCACGAGCAGACGAAACAGCTGGGCGTGCGGTCGTTCGTCCTGTTCTCGTCCCTGTCGAGCGTGTTCGGCAACCCCGGCCAGGCCAACTACGCCGCCGCCAACGCCTACCTCGACGCCCTCGCCCACCGCCGCCGCGCACTCGGGCTGCCCGCCGTCTCGCTCATGTGGGGCGTGTGGGAGACCGACGGCGGCATGGCCGAGCTGCTCGACGGCAGCGACAGGGGCCGCATGGGCAAGGCGGGCGTCGTGCCGATGTCCTCGGAGGTGGCGCTGGAGCTGTTCGACGCCGCACTCGACCTCGACCTGCCGGTCGTGGCGCCCGCCGAGATCGACCTGTCCGCGCTGCGCGGCCTCACCCGCGCCCCCGCCCGGCGCGCGGGCCCGGCCGAGGTGTCCTGGCCGGCGCGCCTGGCCGGGCTGACCGCGGACGAGCAGCACCGGCTGCTCCTCGACCTGGTACGCGAGCACGTCGCCGCCGTCGCGGGACACGACTCGGCCGAGGACATCGACCCCGACCTGGCCTTCCAGGACCTGGGCTTCAACTCGCTGACCGCCGTCGAGCTGCGCAACCAGCTCGGCGAGGCGATCGGCAGGCGGCTGCCCGCGACGATGGTCTTCGACCACCCGACCGCCACCGCCCTGGCCGGCTACCTGCGCGAAAGCCTCCAGCCGAAGGAGAGCGGCGGGCCGGGCCGGCTGATGGCCGACCTCGAAAGCCTGGAGAGCACCCTCGACCGGCTGCCCGAGCAGGACCGGCAGCGGGCGGCGGCGCGGCTGCGCGCCATCCTCTGGAAGATCGACGGCGACGTGCCGGAGACAGACGAGATCGACCTGCTGTCCGCGGAGGACGAGCAGCTCTTCCAAGTCCTTGAAAACGAGCTCGCGCGCGGAGGGGAATCCTCACGATGAACGAAGACCGGCTACGCGAATATCTCAAGCGCGCGACCGCCGACCTGCGCCAGGCCAACCAGCGGTTACGCGAGAGCGAGGCCAAGGACCGCGAGCCCATCGCGATCGTGGCCATGAGCTGCCGCTTCCCCGGAGACGTGGACTCTCCTGACGGCTTGTGGCGGCTGGTCGCCGAGGGCGGCGACGCGATGGCCCCCGTCCCCGAGGCCCGGGGCTGGGAGCAGGCGTGGGAGGGCGGCTTCATCGGCGACGTGGCCGGGTTCGACGCCGAGTTCTTCGGCATCAACCCGCGCGAGGCCCTGGCCATGGACCCGCAGCAGCGGCTGCTGCTGGAGCTCACCTGGGAGGCGTTCGAGCGGGCGGGCATCGATCCGGCCGCCGCGCGGCACTCGCGCACCGGCGTGTTCGTCGGCAGCAACGGCCAGGACTACCTGCGGCGCACGGTCGCCGGGATGGAGAGCGTCGAAGGCTATCTGGGCACGGGCATCTCGGCGAGCGTCATGTCGGGGCGGATCGCGTACACGTTCGGCCTGGCCGGGCCCGCGATCACCGTGGACACGGCGTGCTCGTCGTCGCTGGTGGCGCTGCACCTGGCCGCGCAGTCGCTGCGGGCGCGGGAGTGCGAGCTGGCCGTGGCCGGCGGGGCCACCGTGATGGCGACGCCGAGCGTGTTCACCGAGTTCAGCCGGCAGGGCGGGATCGCGCCCGACGGACGCTGCAAGGCGTTCGCGGCCGCCGCCGACGGCACGGGCTTCTCCGACGGAGCGGGCGTCGTCCTGCTCGAACGCCTCTCCGAAGCGCGCAGGAAGGGCCACCCGGTCCTGGCCGTGCTCAAGGGCAGCGCGGTCAACCAGGACGGCGCCAGCAACGGGCTCACCGCTCCCAACGGCCCGGCCCAGGAGCGGGTCATCAGGGCCGCCCTGGACAACGCGATGCTCATCCCGGAGCAGGTGGACGCCGTGGAGGCGCACGGCACCGGCACCAAGCTCGGCGACCCGATCGAGGTGCAGGCGCTGCTGGCCACGTACGGGCAGGGGCGGGCCACACCGCTCCGGCTCGGGTCGATCAAGTCCAACATCGGGCACACGCAGGCGGCGGCCGGGATCGCCGGTGTGATCAAGATGGTGGAGGCCATCCGGCGCGGCGTGCTGCCCGGCAGCCTGCACATCGACGCGCCGACCCCGCAGGTGGACTGGTCGTCGGGCGCGGTCGAGCTGCTCACCGGGAACGTCCCCTGGCCCGAGACCGGCCGGCCGCGCCGGGCGGGCGTGTCCTCCTTCGGCATCAGCGGCACGAACGCCCACCTCATCATCGAGCAGGCCGACCCAACCGCCGCGACGCCGAAGCCGGCCCCGGAACCTGCCGCTACGGCGCCGAAGCCGGCCGGCGGGCTGCCCGCGATCATCAGCGCCAGGTCGGAGGAGGCACTGTGCGAGCAGGGCGCCCGGCTGCGGGCGTTCGTCGCGGCCGGCCCCGGCCTGCGGCCGGCCGACGTGGCCGCCGCGCTCAGCGGCCGGGCCAGGTTCACGCACCGGGCCGCCGTCGTCGCGGAGGACCGTGACGCGCTGCTGTCCGGCCTGGACGCCCTCGCCGCCGGCGAGGAGAGCCCGCTGCTGCTCAGGGGCACGGCAGGCAAGCGGAAGACCGCGTTCCTGTTCTCCGGGCAGGGCTCGCAGCGGCCCGGGATGGGTCGCGAGCTGTACGAGGCGTTCCCCGTGTTCGCCGCGGCGTTCGACGAGGTGTGCGCCGCGCTCGACCCGCACCTCGACCGGCCGCTCAAGGACGTGGTGTTCGCCGCCCCCGGCACGCCCGCGGCGGCGCTGCTCGACCAGACCGCCTACACCCAGCCCGCCCTGTTCGCGTTGCAGACCGCGCTGTTCCGGCTGGTCACGCACCTGGGGGTCGCTCCCGCATACCTGATCGGCCATTCGCTCGGCGAGCTGAGCGCGGCGCACGCGGCGGGCGTGCTCGACCTCCGCGACGCCTGCGCGCTGGTCGCGGGCCGGGCCCGGCTCATGCAGTCGGCCCCGGCGGGCGGGGCCATGATCGCGATCCAGGCCACGGAGGCGGAGGCGGAAGCCGCCATCGCCGCGGCCGATCCGGCCGCCGGGCGGGTGGCGATCGCCGCGGTCAACGGGCCGCGGTCCGTGGTCGTCTCCGGTGACCATTACGCGGCCGAGGCGGTCGCGGAGACGTTCAGGTCTGGCGGGCGGAAGGTCACGAAGCTCCAGGTCAGCCACGCCTTCCACTCGCCGCACATGGAGCCGGTGACCGCGGAGTTCGCCGCGCTGGCGGCCGGGCTGGACTTCCACCCGCCGCGGCTGCCCATCGTGTCGAACCTCACCGGCGCCGTCGCCACCCCCGAGCAGCTCTCCTCGCCCGGCTACTGGGCCGACCACATCCGCAACGCGGTCCGCTTCCACCAGGGCGTGGCCGAGCTGCGCCGCCTGGGCGTGGACACGTTCCTCGAACTCGGCCCGGACGCCACGCTGACGGCGATGGCGGGCCAGCTGGCCGACGACGCGTCCGTGCTGGTGCCGTCGCTGCGCCGGGACCGCCCCGAGCCCGCGACGTTCCTGGCCGCGCTGGCCGAGCTGCACACCTGTGGCGTGCCGGTGGACTGGTCGCCGCTCGCCGCCGGCGCCGAGCACGTCGAGCTGCCCACGTACCCCTTCCAGCGGCACCGCTTCTGGCTGGAGACCGCCGAGCCCGCGGGCGACGTGTCCGCGGCCGGGCTGAACGCCGCCGGGCACCCGCTGCTCGGCGCGGCCGTCTCCATCGCCGACGGCGACGGGCTCCTGCTGACGGGCCGGCTCAGCGTACGCAGCCACCCGTGGCTGGCCGACCACGTCGTGCACGGCGTCGCGCTGCTGCCCGGCACCGCCTTCGTCGAGCTGGCCCTGCACGCCGCCCACCTGGTGGGCTGCGCCGGGGTCGGCGAGCTGACGCTGCACGCGCCGCTGACGTTCGCCGGGGACGAGCAGGCTCAGGTGCAGGTACGCGTGGACGCCGCCGACGAGGACGGGCACCGGGCGATCATCGTGTACTCGCGGACCGGCGAGGGCGACTGGACCCGGCACGCCACCGGCACCCTGACCGCCGACGCCCCGGCCGCCGATCCCACCGCCGGTTCCGGCGCTGCCGCGTGGCCGCCCCCCGGCGCCGTCGCCGCGGACGCCGGCGAGCTCTACCCCCGTTTCGCCGACCTCGGCGTCGCCTACGGCCCGGCCTTCCACGGCGTGCGGGCCGCCTGGCTGGCGGGCGACGACGTCTACGCCGAGGTCGTGCTGCCCGAAGAGGTGGACGCGGACGGGTACGGCGTGCACCCGGCGCTGCTCGACGCCGCCCTGCACGCCTCGCTGCTGGCCGGCGAGGCCGGGCAGGTGCGGCTGCCGTTCTCCTGGTCGGGGGTGACGCTGCACGCGCCGGGCGCCACCAGCCTGCGGGTACGGCTGTCCGGCACGGGCGACAACAAGGCCGCGCTGACCATCTGGGACGACACCGGTGCCTCCGTCGCGAACGTCTCGGCCCTGACCGTGCGGCCCGTCAGCGCCGCGCAGCTCGCCGGCACCTCCGGCGGCTCGGACGCGCTGCTCAGGGTGGACTGGATCGACGCCCCCGCCCCCGGCACGACGGACTCCGGCGCGCTGCGGTGGGCCGTGGCCGGGGAGCTCCCGATCGAGCCCGGACCCGAGGCCGCCCGCTGGACCGGCCTCACGAACACGGCCGACCCCGCGAACACGGCCGACGTCCCGGGCGCGGCCGACGTCGTCGTGGCCTTCTGTGACGGTGACGCGCGCGAGGCCGCGGGCCGAGCGCTCGCCCTGGTCCAGGAGTGGCTGGCCGGCGAGCGCGACGGCGCCCGGCTGGTCCTGCTGACCCGGGGCGCGGTGGCCGCGCAGCCCGGCGAGCGCGTCACCGGCGTGGGCGCCGCCGCCGTCTGGGGCCTGGTCAGATCCTGCCAGGCGGAGAACCCCGGCACGTTCGTCATCCTGGACATCGACGACGCCACCACCTGGGCGGGCGTGGTCGCCGCGGTCGAGTCGGGCGAGAGCCAGGCCGCCGTCCGCGGCGGCGTGCTCCGCGTACCGCGGCTGGAGCGGGAGACGGCTGCCGACCTGCTGAAGCCCCCGGACGGCCCGTGGCGGATCGACGTCACGCGCCCGGGCACGCTGGCCAACCTCACCATGGCGCAAACGCCTGACGCGACGCTCCCGCTGGAGGCCGGCCAGGTGCGGGTGGCCGTCAAGGCGGCCGGGCTGAACTTCCGCGACGTCCTCATCGCGCTCGGCATGTATCCGGGCGCGGCGCTGATCGGCAGCGAGGGAGCGGGCGTCGTCATCGACGTGGGCCCGGGCGTGACCGAGTTCGCGCCGGGCGACCGCGTGATGGGCCTGTTCACCGGCTGCATGGGGCCGGTCGCCGCCACCGAGCGGCGGATGCTGGCGCACGTGCCGTCCGGGTGGACGTTCGCGCAGGCCGCCGCCTCCCCGATCGTCTTCATGACCGCCTTCTACGCGCTGCGCGACCTCGCCGGGCTGCGCCAGGGCCAGCGGCTGCTCGTGCACTCCGCAGCGGGCGGCGTCGGCATGGCCGCCACCCAGCTCGCCCGCCACTGGGGCGCCGAGGTGTACGGCACCGCCAGCCCGCCGAAGTGGGCCGCGCTGCGCGAGCTCGGCTTCACCGGCGACAGGATCGCCGGCTCGCGCACCCTGGACTTCGAGCAGTCCTTCCTGGCGGCCACCGGCGGCGAGGGCGTAGACGTCGTGCTCGACTCGCTGGCCGGGGAGTTCGTCGACGCCTCGCTGCGGCTGCTGCCGCGCGGCGGCCGGTTCCTGGAGATGGGCAAGACCGACATCCGGCGGCCCGGCGACGTCGCCGCCGACCATCCCGGCGTGGACTACCAGGCTTTCGACCTGACCGACGCCGGGCTCGACCGCATGCGGGAGATCCTGCTGGAGCTGGGCGAGCTGTTCGACCGCGGCGTGCTGCGGCCGCTGCCGCTGACCTGCTTCGACGTGCGTTCGAGCGGGGAGGCGTTCCGCTATCTGAGCCAGGCGCGGCACATCGGCAAGGTCGTGCTCACCGTCCCGCAGGCCCTGTCCCAGCACGAGCCCGCGGCGCTGCGGCCCGACGGCACCGTGCTGGTGACCGGCGGGACGGGCACGCTCGGCGCGCTGGTGGCCCGCCACCTGGTGACCGAGCACGGCGTGCGTAACCTGCTGCTGCTCGGCAGGCGCGGCGCCGCGGCCGAGGGCGTGGCGGAGCTGGTGGCCGAGCTGTCCGGGCACGGCGCCGAGGTGAGCGTGGCCGCCTGCGACGCGGCCGACCGCGACGCCCTGGCCGCCGTGCTCGCCGGCGTCCCGGCTGACCGGCCGCTGCGCGCCGTCGTGCACGCCGCGGGGATCATCGACGACGGCATCGCGACGTCGCTGACCCCCGAACGGCTGGACTCCGTGCTGCGGGCCAAGGCGAGCGCCGCCTGGCACCTGCACGAGCTGACCGCCGGGCTGGACCTGGACGCGTTCGTCCTGTTCTCGTCCGTCGCCGGGGTGCTCGGCAGCCCTGGCCAGGCCAACTACGCCGCCGCGAACGCCTTCCTCGACGGCCTGGCGGCGCACCGGCACGCGCTGGGGCTGCCCGCGACCTCGCTCGCCTGGGGCATGTGGGCGCAGACCAGCGCCATGACGGCGAGCGCCCGCCAGGACCTGCTGGTGCCGCTGACGTCCGCGGAAGGGCTGTCGCTGTTCGACGCGGGCCTGGTCACGGCCAGGGCGATGCTCGTTCCGGTCCGGATCGACCAGCAGGCGCTGCGCGGGCTGGCGGAGTCGGAGCTGCTGCCGCCGATCGCCGGGCGGCTGCTCGGCACGGCCGCGCGGCCCAGGCGGGCCCGGCGCGGCGGTGACGCCGCCGGGCTGCGGCTGCGGCTGGCCGGCCTGGGCGAGACCGAGCGGCGGCGGGCGGTCCTGGAGCTGGTGGTCGCCGACATCGCCGCCGTGCTCGGGCACGACTCCGCGCAGGCCGTCGCGCCCGACCGGGCGCTGCAGGAGATCGGGTTCGACTCCCTGACGGCGGTGGAGCTGCGCAACCGGCTGAACGCCTCGACGGGGCTGCAGCTCCCCGCGACCCTGGTCTTCGACCACCCGACCGCGAACGACCTGGCCGCCTACGTGGACTCCCTGGTGCAGGGCACCGAGGAGAGCGTGCCGGAGCCCGGCCGTGCCGCCGTGGCGGCGGGCTCGGACGAGCCGATCGCGATCGTGGGCATGGCCTGCCGCTTCCCCGGCGGGGTCAGCTCGCCCGAGGAGCTGTGGGAGCTGGTCAGGCGCGGTGAGGACACCGTAACGGGCATGCCCGGGGACCGGGGCTGGGACCTCGGCCGGATCTACGACCCCACTGCGGAGCGCTCCGGTACGACCTACACCGACCAGGGCGGATTCGTCCGGGACGTCGGCCGGTTCGACGCCGACTTCTTCGGCATGAGCCCGCGCGAGGCCCTGGCGGCCGACCCGCAGCAGCGGTTGCTGCTGGAGACGTCGTGGGAGGCCATGGAACGGGCCGGGCTCGACCCCGCGAGCCTGCGCGGCAGCCGTACCGGGGTGTTCGTGGGCATGGCCTCGCAGCAGTACGCGCTGGGCTCTGGTGACACTCCGTCGAGCGCCGAAGGCTACCTGCTGACCGGTACGACGGGCAGCGTGGCGTCGGGGCGCATCTCCTACACCTTCGGCTTCGAGGGCCCGGCGGTCACGATCGACACCGCCTGCTCCTCGTCGCTCGTCGCCATGCACCTGGCCACCCAGGCCATCCGCAGCGGCGAGTGCGACCTGGCGCTGGCCGGCGGCGTGGCTGTCATGGCCACCCCCATGCTGTTCGTCGAGTTCAGCCGCCAGCGCGGTCTGGCCCCGGACGGGCGCTGCAAGCCGTTCGCCGAGGCCGCCGACGGCACCGGCTGGGGCGAGGGCGCCGGCCTCCTGCTGCTGGAGCGGCTCTCCGACGCGCAGGCCAACGGTCACCCCGTGCTCGCGGTCATCCGCGGCAGCGCGGTCAACCAGGACGGCGCCAGCAACGGCCTCACCGCGCCCAACGGCCCCGCCCAGCAGCGCGTCATCCGCCAGGCGCTCGCCAACGCCCGCCTCACCCCCGCCGACGTGGACGCGGTCGAGGCCCACGGCACCGGCACCACGCTGGGCGACCCGATCGAGGCCCAGGCGCTGCTCGCCACCTACGGCCAGGACCGCGAGGTCCCGCTCTGGCTGGGCTCGATCAAGTCCAACATCGGCCACACGCAGGCGGCGGCCGGCTCGGCCGGGGTCATCAAGATGGTCCAGGCCATGCGGCACGGCCTGCTGCCCAAGACGCTGCACATCGACGCGCCGAGCCACCACGTGGACTGGACGGCCGGGGCGGTCAGCCTGCTCACCGAGCCGACCCCCTGGCCCGAGCACGGCGACGACCGGCCCCGCAGGGCCGCCGTGTCCTCGTTCGGGATCAGCGGCACCAACGCGCACGTCATCCTCGAATCCGCACCGGCGCGGAACGCCCAGGAGCCGGCCGCCGACCGGCCCATCCCGTGGCTGCTGTCCGGCAAGACCGAGCAGGCCGTCCGCGACCAGGCCGCCCGCCTGGCCGGGCACCTGGCCGAGCACCCCGAGCTGTCCGTGGCCGACGTCGGCCACTCCCTGGCCGCCCGCGCCCGCTTCGCGCACCGCGCCGCCGTCACCGGCCAGGACCGCGACGAGCTCATCAGCGGCCTGCACGCCCTCGCCGCCGGCGAGCCCGCGCCCAACACCATCCACGGCGAGGCCGTCACCGGCCGCAAGGTCGTCTTCGTCTTCCCCGGGCAGGGGGCGCAGTGGCCGGGCATGGCCATGGACCTCTACGACTCCGCGCCCGTCTACCGCGAGCACCTCGACGCCTGCTCGGACGCCCTCGCCCCGCACACCGACTGGAACCTCATCGACGTCCTGCGCGGCGACGGCGCCGCGCTGGAGCGCGTGGACGTGGTCCAGCCCGCCCTGTTCGCGGTCATGACCTCGCTCGCCGTGCTGTGGCAGGCGTCCGGCGTGCGCCCCGACGCCGTCATGGGCCACTCCCAGGGCGAGATCGCCGCCGCGTACGTGGCCGGCGCCCTCACCCTGGCCGACGCCGCCCGGATCGTGGCACTCCGCAGCCGCGCCATCACCGCGCTCGCCGGTACGGGCGCCATGGCCTCCGTGCCGCTGCCCGCCGAGCACGTCGAAGCCGACCTCGAAGCCCTCGAAGGCCGGGTCGCGATCGCCGCCACCAACGGCCCCCGCGCCACGGTCGTCTCCGGCGACCCCGACGCGATCGCCGGGCTGGTCGCGACCTACGAGGAGCGAGGCGTCAAAGCCCGCACCATCCCGGTGGACTACGCCTCCCACTCCCCCCACGTCGAGAGCCTCCGGGAGGAGCTGCTGGAGCTGCTGGCCGGCGTCGCCCCTCAGCCGTCCGCGGTGCCGTTCTACTCCACCGTCACCGCCGAGCGGCTCGACACCACCGAGCTCACCGCCGGCTACTGGTACCGCAACCTGCGCGGCACCGTACGCCTCCAGGAGACCACCCAGCGGCTGCTCGACACCGGCCACCACCACTTCGTCGAGATCAGCCCGCACCCCGTCCTCACCAGCGCGCTCGAACAGACCTCCACCATCGCCACGCTCAGGCGCGACCGCGGCGACCACGCCCAGTTCGACACGGCGCTCGCCCACGCCCACACCCACGGCATCCCCGTCACCTGGCCCGTCTCCGGCCGCGTGGACCTGCCCACCTATCCCTTCCAGGGCGAGCGCTACTGGCTGATCCCCGGCTCCGCCGCCCGCACCGGCCTGAGCACCACCGGTCACCCGCTGGCCGACGGGCTGACCCACCTCGCGGGCAGCGACGGTCACCTGCTCACCGGCCACCTCTCGCTGGAGTCGCACCCGTGGCTGGCCGACCACGCCGTGCTGCAGTCCCCGATCCTGCCCGGCACGGCGTTCGTCGAGCTGGCCCTGCTCGCCGGGCAGCAGGCCGGGCTCGGCCATCTGGAGGAGCTGACCCTGCACCAGCCGCTGCCGCTCGAACGCGGCGTGCACCTCCAGGTCAGCCTGGACGCCCCGGACGAGAACGGGCAGCGGGCCTGCGCGATCCACTCCCGCGCCGACGACGCCGCGCCCGACGCCCCGTGGACGCGGCACGCCGCCGGTCGGCTCAGCCCCGCCGGAGCGCCGCCCGCGCCGGAGCGGCAGTGGCCGCCCGCCGGGGCCGAGCCGCTCAACACCTACGACCTGTACGACCGCCTCGCCACGCTCGGCCTCGACTACGGCCCCGTCTTCCAGGGGCTGCGCGCCGCCTGGCAGTCCGGCGACGCGATCTGCGCGGAGGTCGCCCTGCCCGAGGAGGCCGGCGGCTTCCTCGTCCACCCGGCGCTGCTCGACGCCGCCCTGCACGCGCTGGCGCTGCTGCCGGCCGCGCAGGAGGAGTCCAGGCTGCGGCTGCCGTTCTCGTGGGAGGGCGTCACGCTGCACGCGCCCGCGGGCTCGGCCGTCCGGGTGCGCCTGACGCCCGAGGGCGACGACGCCGTCCGGCTGGAGGTCGCCGACGAGAGCGGCGAGCCGATCCTGTCGGCCGAGGCCATGACGCTCCGCGAGATCGCCAGGGAGCAGCTGGCGGGCAACCGCGACTCGCTGTTCGAGCTGAACTGGGAGCCCATGAAGGGCGCCGAGGCGGGCGGCGTGCCCTTGGCGGTCCTCGGCGACGACGATCTGGCCGCCGTGCTGGGGGCCGTACCGTATGCGGACCTGGCCGCCGTGCGTGCGGCGGCGCCGCCCGTCGTCCTGGCCAGGCTGGGACGCGGCGAGGACGTCCGCACGGTCGCCGGGCAGGCGCTCGAGCTGGTGCAGGGCTGGCTGGCCGAGGCCGCGCTGGACTCGTCCCGCCTGATCGTCCTCACCGGCGGCGCCGTGACGACCGGCCGCGGCGACGCGGTGACCGCCCCGGCGGCGGCCGCCGTGTGGGGCCTGATCCGCACCGCCGAGTCGGAGAACCCGGGGACGTTCACCCTCATCGACACCGACGGCCTCGACAACCTCGGCGACCTCGACGGTCTGGCGGGCGCGATCGCGTCGGGCGAGCCGCAGGTCGCGCTCCGCGGCGGGGCCGCGTACGTGCCCCGCCTGGCCCGGCACGCCGTCACCGGCGCCACGCCCCCGGCCCTGGACGGCACGGTGCTGATCACCGGCGGGACGGGCACGCTCGGCGGCCTGCTCGCCCGCCACCTGGTCACCCGCCATGGGGTCCGCGACCTGCTGCTGACCAGCCGCCGCGGCCCCGGAGCCCCCGGAGCGGCCGAGCTGGCCGCCGGCCTGGAGTCGCTCGGCGCCCGCGTCACCGTGGCCGCCTGCGACACCGCCGACCCCGAGGCGCTGGCCGAGCTGCTGGACGGCGTCCGGCTGGGGGCCGTCGTCCACGCGGCGGGCGTGCTGGACGACGCCACGCTGGGCGCGCTCACCCCCGAACGGCTCGACGCGGTGCTCAGGCCCAAGGCCGAGGCCGCCTGGCACCTGCACCGGCTGACCCGCGATCACGATCTGTCGGCGTTCGTGCTGTTCTCCTCGGCGGCCGGCGTCTTCGGCAGCCAGGGGCAGGGCAACTACGCCGCCGCGAACGCCTACCTGGACGCCCTGGCGCAGCACCGGCACGCGCAGGGGCTGCCCGCGACCTCGCTGGCGTGGGGTCTGTGGGCCGAGACCAGCGAGATGACGGCCGAGGCCGCACCGGCTCGCGGCGGGCTCGTGCCGCTGGGGTCGGAGGAAGGGCTGGCGCTGTTCGACGCGGGCCTGGCGGCCGGGGCCGCGGCGCTCGTACCGATCAAGCTGGACCTGGCGGCGCTGCGGGCGCAGGCGGGCGGCGGGGTGCTGCCCGCGGTGCTGCGCGGCCTGGTCACGGTCCCCGCCAGGCGCTCCGGCACCTCGGCGGCGGCGCTGGCGCAGCGCCTGACGGGGCTGGACGCCGCCGCGCAGACGCGGATCCTGCTCGACCTGGCCCGTGGCCACATCGCGGCGGTCCTGGGCCGGAGCACCCCGGAGTCGGTCGATCCCGACCGTGCCTTCCAGGAGCTCGGCTTCGACTCGCTGACGGCGGTCGAGCTGCGCAACCGCCTCAACGCCGCCACGGGCGTCCGGCTGCCCGCCACGGCCGTCTTCGACTATCCGACCGCCGCCCTGCTCGCCGCCTACCTGCGGGAACGGCTCGCGCCCGAGGCGTCGGGCGCTCCGGTGCTGGCCGAGCTCGACCGGCTGGAGGCCGCACTGGACGCGGCCGAGCCGGCCGAGGAGGACCGGGCGCAGATCATCGCGCGGCTGCAGGCCCTGGCCGCCCGCTGGTCCGACGCGCAGGCCACGCAGAACGACGACGTCCAGGACAGGATCCGCTCAGCCACCGCCGACGAGGTCTTCGCCTTCATCGACAGGGAGCTGGGACGGGCTTGACAACCGTCACACAAGGGTTTGGTGCGAGATGACGAACGAAGAGAAGCTGGTCGACTACCTCAAGTGGGTGACCGCCGACCTGCACGCCACCCGGCAGCGGCTGGCCGCGGTCGAGGCGGCGGCGTACGAGCCGATCGCGATCGTGGGCATGGGCTGCCGTTACCCCGGCGGCGCGCGCACGCCCGAGGAGCTGTGGCGGATCGCGGCCGACGGCCTCGACGTGGTGTCCGGTTTCCCGACGGAGCGCGGCTGGGACGTCGAGGAGATCTACGACCCGGACCCCGAGGCGCTGGGCAAGTCGTACGCCAGGGAGGGCGGGTTCGTGCACGACGCGCACCTGTTCGACCCGGGGGTGTTCGGCATCAGCCCGCGTGAGGCGCCGGCCATCGACCCGCAGCAGCGGTTGCTGCTGGAGACCGCGTGGGAGGCCGTGGAACGGGCGGGGATCGCTCCTTCCTCGTTGCGCGGGAGCCGTACGGGGGTGTTCGCGGGGGTGATGTACGACGACTACGCCGCGCGGCTGATGGATCGCCCGCCCGCCGGGTTCGAGGGCCTGCTGGGCAACGGCAGCGCGGGCAGCGTGGCGTCGGGGCGCATCTCCTACACCTTCGGCTTCGAGGGCCCGGCGGTCACCGTGGACACCGCGTGCTCGTCCTCGCTGGTGGCGATCCACCTGGCGGTGCAGGCGCTGCGCAACGGCGAGTGCGAGCTGGCGCTGGCCGGCGGGGTGGCCGTGCTGGCCACGCCCATGCTGTTCATCGAGTTCAGCCGCCAGCGGGGCCTGGCTCCCGACGGGCGCTGCAAGTCCTTCGCCGACGCCGCCGACGGCACCGGCTGGGGCGAGGGCGCCGGCCTCCTGCTGCTGGAGAAGCTCTCCGACGCCCAGGCCAACGGTCACCCCGTGCTCGCCGTCATCCGCGGCAGCGCGGTCAACCAGGACGGCGCCAGCAACGGCCTCACCGCGCCCAACGGCCCCGCCCAGCAGCGCGTCATCCGCCAGGCGCTCGCCAACGCCCGCCTCACCCCCGCCGACGTGGACGC
>NZ_VCKX01000306.1 GCF_005889725.1 Nonomuraea zeae | reverse complement strand
CCGCCACCGCCGCCCTGACCGGCTGGCCACTCCACCGCGCCGAGGCCGCCCTGGAACGCCTCCAGGACGCCCGCCTGCTCGAACCAGGACCCGGCCGCTACCGGTTCCACGACCTGGTCGGCCTCTACGCCCGCGAACGGGCACACCAGGACCTGCCGGAGGAGGAACGCACCACCGCCGTACGCCGCGCGCTCCACCACTACCTGACCACCCTCTGGCTGGCCAGCCCCATGCTGGGCCGCGATGCCCTGCCACGCTGCCCCGTCGAACTGCCCGGCACCTCCTTCGAGGACTCGGCCGAGGCGGAACGATGGATCCAGAGCGAGCGCGACAACCTGCTCGCCGCCGCGCAGCAGGCGCTGTCCGGCCCCGACCCGGCGACCGCCGTCGGCCTGGTCATCGGACTCCACTGGCCCTTCTGCTACCAGGGCTGGCACACCCAACTGGCCGAGGTCTACGCGCACGCCATCGAGGTGGCCGACCGCATCGCGGCATGGGAGGACAAGGCCCAGCTCCGCAGCTTCCTCGGCTGGGTCTACCGGGACCAGGGCCGCCACGACATCGCGATCGCGCACCTGAAGACGGCTCTCACCGACTGGGACCGCGCGGGCCTGCCGCGGCGGAAGGCCGGAGCCCTCAACAACCTCGGCGTCATCCACACGCTCATGGGCCGGCTCGACGACGCGCACGCCTACCTGGAGTCCGCTTTCCAGCTCATCGACGAAGCCGAACGCCCCGTGGGATCGGTCGTGGTCCGCAACAACCGGGTGCACGTCTACTACCGCCAGGGGCGCTTCGACGAGGCGATCGCGGAAGCGCGCCGGCTGGTGGAGCTGTGGCCGAAGGTGGGCCCGCGCAGCGATGTAGGCACGCCACACGGTTCGCTGGGCGACGCCTACCGCCACGCCGGCCGGCTGACCGAGGCGGTGGACAGCTACACGACGGCCGTGCGGCTGCTCCACGAGTCGGGCTACCGCCTGAAGGAAGCCATCTCGCGCTGGTGGCTCGGCACCACCCTGCACGACCTCGGACGGCACGGCGAAGCCCGGAAACAGTGGGAGGGCTCCATCAGCCTCCTGCGCGACGCCCACCTGCTCACACCACAGGAGGCGACCGAGATCCTCGCCCGGCCCGTACCGGAAACACCCCAGCTGATCAGGAACATGCTCTGACCCACCGCTCCGTGATCGTGTTCACCTGCGGCAGCTGGATACCGGTGAGCCCGGATGTCCAGATCGACGATCCCGGGCCTGGGGTCCCCGTACGGACTCGACCGAAACTCCGTGGGGCCCGCCCCCACTGGATACACTTCCCAACTCGGACGAAGGACGGGAGCGCTCCGCATGGGCTGGGAGATCAGGTTTCTTGGTCCGTGGGAGGTCATCCACGACGGCCAACCGGTCAGACTCACCGGCCACCGACGCATCGGCGTGCTGGCCCGCCTGGCCCAGGACGCGGGCCAGACCGTCCAGGCCGGTCAGCTCCTGACCGACATCTGGGGCGGCGGCTCCACCGCCACCGCCGCCAAGCAGCTCCACATCGTCATCTCCAAGCTGCGCGAGTCGCTCTCCCCTGAGCTCATCGCCACCACTCCCGTCGGCTACCGGCTCGACCTCGACCGTGACCGGGTCGACGCGCTGCTCTTCGCCCGCCTGGCCAAGCGCGCCCGCACCGCCCGCGCCCACGGCGGCACCAGGGCCGCCGACGCCCTCTTCCGCCAGGCACTGAGCCTGTGGCGCGGCGGCGCACCGCTGGGCGAGCTGGCCGAACCGTGGGCCCGCATCGAGGCCGCCCGCCTCGAAGAAGAACGCCTGGCCGTCCTGGAAGACCACATCGACGTACGGCTGGCAGCCGGCGACCACCACGCCGTCGCGGCCGAACTCGGCGCCCACGTCACCAGCCACCCGCTGCGCGAGCGCCCCGCCGCCCAGTTGATGCTCGCCCTCTACCGTGCCGGACGGCCCTCCGACGCCCTGGCCGCCTACCAGCGCACCCGCACCGCGCTGATCGACGAGATCGGTGTCGATCCCGGCCCGGAGCTGCGCCGCCTGCAGCAGGCCATGCTCGTCAAGGATCCCGTCCTCGACCTGACCGCCCCCCGCGAGAGAATCACCGGGGGAGAGCCCTCCGTCCCGGCCGAGCTCCCCAGTGACATCCACGCCTTCACCGCCCGGTCCGGCGAAGTGGCCCAGCTGCGGGCGGCTCTCGACGGTCCGGCCGTGATAGCGATCGACGGGTCCGGCGGCATCGGCAAATCCGCGCTGGCCGTGCACGCCGCGCACGCCGCCGCCGGCCGCTTCCCCGACGGTGTCATCTACGTCGACCTGCGTGGCTCCACGCCCGGCATGGCGCCGCTCACCTCCATGGAGGCGCTGCGCCACCTGCTGCGCTCCTTCGGCCTGGACGGCTCGGCCGTGCCCACGCAGGTCGCCGAGGCGGCCGCCCGCTACCGCTCCCTCACCGCCGCCTCCCGCACCCTGATCATCCTCGACAACGCCCGCGACGTCTCCCACGTTCGCCCGCTCATCCCGGCCGGCCGCGGCTGCCGGGTCCTGGTCACCAGCCGAGACCCCCTGACCACCCTCGACAACGCCCATCATCTGCGGCTGGGCCCGTTCGCCGACGCCGAAGCCGCCGTCCTGCTGGCCCGCCTCATCGGCCCCGACCGCGCCCGCGCCGAGCCGGAGGCGGCCGCGCAGATCGTGCGGCTGTGCGGTGGCATCCCGCTGGCCCTGCGCATCGCCGCCGCCCGCCTGGCCGCCCGCCCCGACTGGACGCTGGCCGACCTGGCGGTACGGCTGGCCGATGCCACCCGCCGCATGGACACGCTCGAATACGCCGACCTGGCCGTGCGCGCCAGCATCTCCGTCAGCCACCACCACCTGCGCGAGGAACCCACCGGCCGCGACGCCGCCCGCCTGCTGACCTTGCTCGGCCTGCTCGACCTGCCCACCCACACCCCGGCCGCCACCGCCGCCCTGGCCGGCTGGCCCGCTCACCGCGCGGAGGCCGCCCTGGACCGGCTGCTGACCGCCCACCTGCTCGAACCCGCCGGCCTTGACCGCTTCCGTTTCCACGACCTGGTCGGCCTGTACGCCCGGGAACGGGCCGAGCAGGACGAACCCGCCGGCGAAGCCGCCGCCGCGGTCCGCCGCGTGCTCCACCACTACCTGGCCACCGCCCAGCATTCCGCCGTCTCCATCAACGGCCCCGCCGCTCACGACTGGTCGATCCAGGCGGAGCAGCCCGGCCAGGAGTTCGCCTCCGCCGGGGAGGCCCAGAACTGGGCCGAGGCGGAGCGCGAGAATGTGCTCGCCCTCGCACGGCAGGCCGCGGCCGACGCCTCCGCCGGCGCCGGGCTGGCGGAGGCGATCCGCTGGCCGTTCGCGGCCCGTGGCTGGTTCGCCGAGGCCATCGAGGCCACCGAGCTGGCGCTACAAGCATGCACCGAGCTGGGGGAACGGGCATCGCTCCTGCAAACGCTGGGCTCCCATTACCAGGAGCTGGGCCGGAACGAGGAGTCGGTGCGCGCGCTGAAGGAATCGCTGGAGCTCTGGCACCACACGGAGCCGAGTCGCAGCGCGGCCGGACTCCACAACGAGCTGGGCATCACCTACACCATGATGGGCCGCCTCGAAGAGGCCCTGGAGGCCCTCGACCGCGCCCAGGCCATCACCGTGGAGCGCGGGCGCCCCGACCTCGAGACCTTCGTCCGCAACAACCGCGTGCACGTCTTCTGCCGGCAGGGCAGAACCGCCGAAGCCGTCGCCGAGGCCCTTCACGTTGTCGACACCGTGAAGGACATGCCGGACATGGCCGATCTCCTTGGCACCAACCACGACACCCTGGCCGACGCCTACCGTGCCCACGGGATGCTCACCGAAGCGGTGCAGGAATACCGCACCGCAATCGACCTGCAGCACGCGGTCGGGCACACGGTGGGGCTGGCGACCACACACTGGTGGCTCGGCCACACGCTCCACGACCTCGGGCGGGAGGAGCAGGCGCGCGAGTCGTGGCGGCAGTGCTTCGACCTGCTCTGCGAAGCCCGGCTCCTCACCCGAGGCGAAGCGACCGCCCTCCTGGCCCAGCCCGTCCCCGACCCCCCGGCCGCGATCAGGAACCAACTCTGAACCTGGGCATGCCTCCATGGGCCCGCACAGGCGCATTGACCGGCACCCGCTCGCGAATTACGGTCAGGACCGTATATTGGAACTCCCTCAGGAGGTGCCCGTGCGAGCACGGATCGCGGCCGTCGCCGCCGCACTGTTATTACTGACCCCGGTCCCGGCCGAAGCCGCCGCACCGCCCACCGGGTGCGGCTTCCAGAACCTCGACCCCCTGCCGCTCATCGGCGCCACCACCGCAGGCTCGGCGCTCGACCGCGACCGCGTCTACTCGGTCACCTCCAGCGCCTCCGGACCCGCCATCCTCGGCATCAGGAACGCCCGCGACGGATCGCTGATCGCCGAGCGCCCCCTCCCCGCCGCGCTCGGCTCCTGGGCCGTCACCGTGGCCCCCGACCACAGCGTCTACGTCGGCAGCTACAACAGCACCCCGGGCGCGATGGGCCGCCTGTTCCGCTACACCCCGGCCGACGACAAGGTCACCGAGCTGGGCATCCCCATCTCCACCGATACGTACGTCTGGACGGTGGCCGCCACCAAGGACGCGGTCTACGGCGGCACCTCCTCCAGCGGAAAGCTCTTCCGCTATGACGTGGCGACCGGCGAGATCAAGGACCTCGGCAGCCCTGTCCCCGGCGAGCAGTTCATCCGCGACCTGGCGATCGGAGAGGACGGCACGATCTTCGCGGGCATGGGCCAGGCGAGCATGAAGGTCGCGGTCCTGTCGCCCGGCGGCGAGCTCCAGCGGATCATCGAGCCGCCACTCCAGGGCGTCGGCTGGTCCTACGACGTGGACGTGGTCGGACGCTACCTGCTCGTCCGCTACCTCACCACCACCGGCACCAACCCGATGGGCATCTACGACCTGGCCCGCGACGAGTGGAAGCACGTGGTCGAGGACGTCGACAGCCTCACCCTCGGCGGCGGCGCGCTCGGCAACAAGGTCTACCTCGTCCAGGACGGCGAGCTCGCCGTCCTCGACCTGAAGACGGGCAAGACGCGGGCTCTCGGTTACACCGACTTCGGCGACGGCGCCATCCGACCGCTCGGCTGGCTCGGCCACACCCTCGTGGGCACGACCGGCGCTGGCCGCATCTGGCACTACAACCGCAAGACAGGCGTCGGCAAGCTCTTCGACAGCACGGTGACGGGCCAGCGGGTCTCCATCAGATCGATGACCACCGGCCCCGACGGCCACATCTACGGCAGCGGCTTCTTCACCGGCGGCCTGGCCTCCTTCGACCCCGCCACCGGCGAGAAGAAGTTCTGGCCCAACACCGGCCAGAGCGAGGGCATGCTCACCCACAAGGGCAAGCTCTACCTAGGCGTCTACCCCGGCGCCCGCATCTACGCCTGGAACGGCACCGCCCCCGAGCTCCTGCTCTCCCTGAGCGATCAGGAGCAGGACCGCCCCTTCGCCATGGCGTCGGCCGGCGACTGGCTGGCCTTCGGCACCGTGCCCAAGTCGGGGGCCTCCGGCGGCGTCCTCGGACTGCTCAACCCCGAGACCGGCGAGACCAGGATCAGGCGCAACCTCATCCCCGGCCACAGCATCATCGGCCTGGCCTACCGCGACGGCATCCTGTACGGCGCCACCACGACATTCGGCGGGGTCGGCTACCCGCTGGACACCGCCGCCAAGGTCTTCGCCTACGACATCGCCACCGACACGGTGAAGTGGGTGACCGCCCCCGTCGAGGGCGACCTGGCACTCGGCTCGATCACCTTCGACGACGAGGGCAAGCTGTGGGGCCTCACCCCCGACGCGCTCTACGTGATCGACCCCGCCACCGGCCAGACGCTCCGGACCGCCAAGCACCAGACCTACCCCTGGGCGACCCAGACGCAGGTGTGGCTGGACACCTACATCGAGTTCCACAACGGCTACCTGTGGGGCAAGGCGCAGAAGAGGGCTTACCGGATCGACCCGGCGACCATGAAGATGACCCGGATCACCAGCGCGGACATCGGGATCCTGATCAAGGGGCCGGAAGGGCACATGTACCTGTCACGCTTCGAGAACTTCTACACCTACAGGATCTGCTAGAGCCCCTGAACGATCCTGGACAGCCGATCGGCGTGGCCGGCCGGCTGTCCAGGGCGGGCAGCGGATCCGCCGGCGGTCCCTCGGTGCTCAGGCCGAACCCGGTCCACCTTCTTGGTACGCCGGGCCGGGACCTACCGGGGGGCCTGCGCCGTGGGCCGTGGCGATCGGCCGGTCGATCTGGAGATCACCCGGGTGTGCTGTTCGCGTTCGCTGGCGAGTTGTGGCGCCCACACAGGCTCCCCACCCGGAGCGGCCGCGGGCTCCTCGCGGTAGAAGATGTCGATGTCGACCTCCTCGCCGCCCATGACCACCGTGTCCCACGCGTCGCTGATGACCAGGATGCGCAGGGTCTCAGCCGACAGCCGGCCGAGGTGGGCGCGCAGGGCGGCGTCGTCGGGCAGTCCGGAGACGCGCTGCGACAGGCGGCCCCGGATGAGCCCGAGCCGGTCCATCAGCGTGTCGATGTCCGCCGCGACCTGCGCGCCGGAATTCGGAGCGGCCTGGGTGCCGGCGCAGCCCTTGGCGATGTTGTCCTTGATGGCCCGGGTGACGCCGTCCTCGTCGGTGGTGACCATCGCCTGCCAGGCGCGGCTCTTGTGCCGGTACTGGAGCATCGCCATGGCCGCCTCGTGGCGGATGAAGTCCGCGTCGCGGAAGGCTCGCCCGCGCCAGGCCTGGCTGAGCGTGCGGGTCAGGGAGATGACCGAGGCCAGCCCGCTGTTGAGTCCGCGGCCCGGCCAGAAGTGGATGGCGTTGGCGGCGTCGCCGAGCAGGAAGCCGTAGGTGCCCGGGGTGGTGGACGTCGGGGCGTGCAGGCGCGCGGTGAAGCGCGGCCGCTGCACCATGTCGAGCCGGAAGGCGGTGACGGCGCTGAGGTTGTGCTCGGCCACGCCGAACATCGTCAATCCCTCCTGCACCCGCCGCCACAGGGGAGACCCCTTGATCAGGGCGGGCAGGAACAGGGTGCCGTGGGTGGAGCAGTGGAAGTCGCCTTGGTCGGTGCGGCCCATCATGCACGGGTTGGCGGCGACACACTCCTCGAACACGCGACGGACGGGATCGATGCCGACGACCTCCTCGGCCTCCTCGTCGGTGAGCCGCATATTGAGGAAACCCTCGCCGCCCAGGGCGTTGAGCAGGTAGCGGTTCTGGGCCACGGTCAGCAGGACCGACATGGCGTCGGGCAGGTCGGACTTGACGCGTAAACCCAGCACGACATCCCGCAGGTGCCGGCCGTTCAGGGAGTAGATCGAGCTGTCGGCGGTGCCGAACTTGCCGCCGAAGTGCTCCCGCGTGCGCGAGCGGCCGCCCTCGCAGATGGCGAGCACATGGTCGTGCTTCGCGCTGTCGCCGTGCTCGTCGGGATTGAAGCGGGTGGGGACGAGCCGGATGCGGTCGGGCTTCTCGCCGGCCATCTCCAGCAGCGTGTCCTCGATGTAGGCGATGCGGAGGTTGCGCGGAGCGTGGCCGCGGATGGAGTCGGGGCCGGGCGGCCACATCTCGGAGTACGCTCCGGGCTTGAACAGCCGGGCCTGCACCGGGCCGGGGAGGTTCAGGTATTGGCGGCTCTGGACCGTGACGACCTGCTGGCGCCGTACATTGCCCTGGTCTTGGCCCTTCCACACGACCCGGGCACCGTCCTGCGTCCAGCGGCCGTCATAGACGGTGACGGCGACCCGCGGGCCCATGAGGTGCTCCAGGAGGAGCGCGAGGCTCAGCCCGACGGGCCCACCGCCGGAAACGGTCACCCGGAGAACCGGCCCCGGGCCGACCGGCGGGGCGGATCCGCTCGCCTGCGGCAGCGGGGGTGCGCCGAAGACCGTCGCGTCGTCGTCGGAGGGCAGGAAGCGGAACTGCTCGTCGTCGATCGTGATCAGGTCGCCCGGCTGGAGTACGTGTGAGGTGACGCGCTTGCCGTTGACCAGCGTTCCGTTGCGACTTCCCAGGTCGTGCAGGATGTACTGCCCGGCCTCGTGGCGGATCTCCGCGTGGCGGCGCGAAGCCCGCCCGCTGGAGATCACCACGCTGCAGTCTTGCCTGCGGCCGAAGGTGGTCGGCGTGTCACCGAGCGGGAAGCGGCGGTCGGTGAGGGGGCCGTCGTGTCCGACGATGACAGGGGGCATGATGCCTTCCTTATCGTGACAAGAGATCTGGTCATCGATGAGTTCAAGTTCATCATGTGCGATCAAAGACAGCCACGTAAGAGAAAAGTACTCGCACCGGCTCATTCGCGAGGCAGTGGACGGCCGCGTGGGCGAGGGCGCACCCGCGGACTTCAGCTTCCAGCACGTCCTCATCCGGCTTCCTGGGGCGAGGAGCGTCCGGGGCGGCCACCACCGGGGGCTCATCGCGCGGACCGCGACCCGGAGGAGCTCCACCGGCAGCGGCTCGCGTGATCGTGTGACTTGCCTGGCAAGTCGCGCTCCCGCAGCCGGCGGAGCGGTGAGTTGCCAGGCAAATCGTCCGATCCTGGTCAGATGACGCGGACCTGGAACTGGTCCCCGTCCAGGACCCGGGACTTGTAGTAGAAGGCGCCCAGGTCGGATCCGCCGAGGGTGTTCTCCGCCAAGGGGATCATGCAGACGCTGTAGCCGCCGGAGTCGCCGGCACTGCGGACCGGCAGCCATGACGCGCCGCAGTTGAACTCGTAGCCGGTGTTCCAGTTGAAGATGAAGATGTTCCGGCCGTAGGGCTGGGAGTACGCGCCGTTGTAGGTGGACTTGTAGGGGTACTCGTCACAGGACCAGACTCCTGGAGCCGTGGGCTTGGGGTGCCCCGGCGGGCACGCCGTCTTGTAGTTGTTGTCGATGAGGCTCTCGTTCTGGGTCCTGGTCAGGAGGTCCGTCATCTTGAAGTGGTTGATGGCGAGCTGGAGGTGGCGGGCATACGACGGATAGCGGTACGACAGGACGTCGTGCACCGGGCGGACCGAGTCATAGACGCAGCCCTTGGGGTAACCGGTGAGCGCGTCATCGCAGCGATGCACGGCCGGCGTCGTGATCGAGGGGTTCGTCGTCGGGTTGACCCACGCCGAGTTGGCGAACCAGTACCTCACCCCACCGTGCGCGTCCCACCTGTAGCCGCTGAGCGGGCTGGTGAAGTACGTGGTGGCCGAGTGGACGCGGCCAGGAAGCGCTGACCCGCCGACCAGCCCGCTGCTGGACACCGTGCAGTTGGCGAGGCATTCCGGCTCGGCGTAGACGAAGGTGTCGAGCACCGCCGGGATCGCCGGGCCGGCGACGGAGTTGGCCTGGTAGTGCCACGACTGGCTCCAGCTCAGCGAGCTGTAGTCGAGGGTCGTCAAGCTCGAGACGGTGAACTGGATCGAGCCGATGACGACCCCGTTGGGCACCGTGAAGATGAGCAGGAGACCGTCCTCGATCACGCATGCGGCCGTCCGGGTCAGCGTGGGGCTCCCGCCGCAGATGTCGGCGGCGATCCCGACGCCGGTCCTGGCCGCGCCGGCTTTCCTCGCCTGCTTGCGGACGCAGGTGGCGGTCCCGGACTTCCCGGCCGCGGCGAGCGTCGCCGCGTGTTCCTTGAGGTCGGCGCCGCACTCCTGCGTGACGGCGGGTTCCGGTGCGGGCTTGTCCGGTTCCGCCTGCACCGGGGTGACGGGGACGAGCAGGGTCGACAGGCATAAACCGACGCTCGCGATCCCCGCTTTCCATCTGGCCACGGGTTGCTCCCTTCGTGGAAGAACGTTGGGCGAAGGGAAACGCCGGCCTCTGGACAGTCTCTGGATGTCTGTTGAACATCGCCTCTACACTGTGGCGGTGCTGATCGTCCAGGTGCTCGGCCGCCTGCGGGTGTGGCACGATGATCGCGAGGTCGATGCCGGGCCGCCCGCCCGCCGTCTGATGCTGGGGGTCCTGGCGCTCAACGCGGGGCGGCTGACCACCCGCCGGGAGCTGATCGAGTCGCTGTGGGGCGAACAACCGCCGTCAAGCGCGGTCAACGTGCTGCACACCCACGCCAAACACCTGCGCCGCCTGCTCGACCCGCGGCACAGCCCGCGCGACCAGGACGGCGTGCTCTCCACCGTCGGCGACGGCTACCTGCTGCGCCTGCCGGAGTGCGCACTCGACCTGCTGCGCTTCCGGCGTCTGGTGGCAGCCGCGCAGCAGGCCGAACGCGAGGGCGACCCGGCGCGCGCGACCGCGCTCTTCCGTGAGGCGCTGCGGCTGTGGGAGGACGACGACCCCCTGTGCGACGTGCCGGCGCTCGAAGGCCACCCCAAGGTGTGGGGCCTCAAGGCCGAGCGCCGCCGCGCGCAGCTGTCCTACTGGGACCTGATGCTGCGAGCGGGCAACGCCGCCGAGGTCATCGCCGCGCTGGCGGTCCACGGCGCGGCGAACCCGCTCGACGAGGCGGTGCAGGCCACGCTGATCCGCGCGTACCAGGCGATGGGCCAGCGGACGATCGCCTTCGAGCGGTACGAGGCCACCCGCCTCGTGCTGGCCGAGGAGCTGGGCGTGGAGCCGGGCGAGGAGCTCGAACGGGCGCACCGGCTGCTGTTCGAGGAGCAGGAATGCCGTGGTGCGCCAAGGATTCCGCGGCAGCTCCCGGCGCCGGTGCCGGACTTCACCGGACGCGCCGACGAGCTGGCCCTGCTCGACGCCGCGTACGTCCGCCGCCCACCGGGGATCGTGGTCGTCTGCGGCACCGCGGGTGTGGGCAAGACGGCGCTCGCCGTCCGCTGGGGTCACCACAACCGCGAGCTCTTCCCCGACGGGCGCATCCACCTCGACCTGCGCGGCGACGACGCCGAACACGTGCTGGCCCCGCACGAGGCGCTGGGCCGCCTGCTGACCGCCGTCGGCGTGGCCGATCAGGACATTCCGGCCGACACCCAGTCACGGGCCGGGCGCTGGCGCACCGAGACCGACGGCCGCAGGCTGCTCGTGCTGCTTGACAACGCGGCCTCGGCCGAGCAGGTACGTCCGCTCCTGCCCGGTACGCACGACACCCTCATGGTGATCACCAGCCGGGACCGGCTGGCCGCCCTGGTCGCCCTGCACGGCGCGCACCGCATCGAGCTGGACCTGCTGCCCCGCGCCGACGCCGTCCACCTGCTGGGCCGGCTGCTGGGGGAGCGGGCGTGCACCGATCCCGGCAGCGTCGACTCGCTGGCCACCATCTGCGCCCGCCTGCCGCTGGCGCTGCGCCTGGCCGCCGAGTACGCCGGGGCGCAGGCGCACCTGCCGCTGGCCGGCGTGGTGGCGCGGCTGCACCGGGCCGGACCGCTGGAGCTGCTCGACCCGGGTGGCGGGGCGGCGATCCGGCACGTCTTCGGCTGCTCGTACCAGCTGCTCGACGCCGAGGCGCAGCGCCTGTTCCGGCTGCTGAGCCTGAACCCGGCACCGCACTCCACGCCGGCCTGCGTGGCGGCGCTGTCGGACGTGGACGAGATCGGCGCGGCCCGGCTCCTGCACCGGCTCGCCTCGGCGCACCTGCTGCGCTGCGACGCCTTGGGGCGCTACGGGTTCCACGACCTTCTGCGTGCGTACGCCGCCGAGATGAGCCTCGCCACGGACGGCGAGGCCGAGCGGCAGGCGGCCGTGGACAGGCTGCTGGAGCACTACTGCGGGACCGCCGTCGAGGCGAGCGACACGCTCTACCCCGGGTGGAGCGGGAGCCGGCGGCACGCCGGGCTCGCACTCAAGCCCAGCGGCGTCACCCTCTCGCCGGGCGCGGCGCTGTCGTGGCTGGACGGCGAGCTGGCGTCGTTCGGCACGATCTGCCAGTTCGCGGTCAGGCAGGGACGGCCGGAGCGGGCGGTCACCCTTGCCGCCGCGTTACATCGCTACCTGGAGGCGGGGCACGGCACCGAGGCCCTGTCGATCTACGAGTGCGCCGTGGACGCCGCGCGGGGGACGGGAGACGCGGGGGGCGAGGCGCATCTGCGGACCAACGCCGGGGTCATCCTGCGGCTGCTCGGCCGGTACGCATCGGCCGTCGAGGAGCTGAGCCAGGCGCTGGAGCTGTGCCGGCGCATCGGCAACCGCCACGGCCAGGCTCGCTCGCTGTCCAATCTGGGCATCATCGAGGAACGCCTCGGCGAGTTCGCCTCCTCGGCCGCCCGGCACAGCGCGGCCATCGCGCTCTACCGCGAGATCGACGACCCCTTCGGCCAGGCGGCGGCGCTGACCAACCTGGGCAACCTCGAGGAGTCGATCGGCGAGCACACCGAGGCGGCGCGGCACCTCCTGGCCGCGCACGACATCTTCGCCGCGCTCGGGGAGCGTGCGGGGCAGGCCATCGCCCTGTGCAACCTCGGCCAGATCCACAGCTCGCTGGGCGACGACACGCTTGCCGTCGCGAAACTGGGCGAGGCACTGAGCCTGTTCCGCGCGATCGAGCACCGTGACGGGGAGGCGACCGCGCTGAGCAACCTCGGCACCGCCCTGTGCCGCCAGGCGAAATTCGACGAGTCCCTGTGCCACCTGGAGCAGGCGCTCGAGATCTTCCGGTCGACCAGGCACAGGTACGGTGAGGCGAGCGTACTCAACGCGATCGGCGAGGCGCTGCGCGCCATGGGCCGTGACGGCGAGGCGGCGCAGCGGCACCGGCTGGCGCTGGCGATCGCCGCCGAGACCGGCGACGAGGACGAGCGCGGGCGGGCCGCCGCCGCGCTCGAAAGCCTCGGCTGAGGACCGCGAGGCGGGAGTGGCCGCGACCCCGCTTCGGGAAGGACCTTCGCGATTTACCAAGCTCCTTCGATGGAGGAAACTGCGAAGGACAGAGGCGACCTGCTGGAGGAGATCGTGGCACACCCCGAGCTGAACACGGACATGGTCCTCGCCGCCGTACGGGACCACGGACACGGAGCCTACGACGTCCTGGTCAAGGAGTTCCCGTCAGACGCGGTGATCGAAGAGTTCACCAAGGCGGCCAGGTCCGGCTTCACCAGCTTCGGCATAGGAGTGCACCTGGCGGAGCTGACGGACAAGGGACGTAAGCGTCTCGGGTGACAGTCCGCGACGTTTCCCGGAAAGGGGAGTCTTCGCTTGCCGGTGGCTCGGTGGTGGGGCAGGGCGCCAGGCGCACGATCTCGGTCCGTTCCACATCCGGAAGCAGTAACGGCGCCTCGGGCGAAAGCATGAGTCCCCCGGCCCGCGCGGGCCGGGGGACCGGACCTCCTGGCTACCGACCGGCTACTGGTTGCGCTGGTCGTACAGGCCGTCCGCCATTCGCGGCAGTGGCGCGGGGTACGTGCCCTGGCCCTCGTCGCTGAACTCCCCGCCGTACGACGCCTGCCACTGGCCGGTCGAGGTGTTCCTGATGGAGGTGTGGGTCAGCGTGCCACCCTCCGTGTTGTAGCTGTACAGGCCCCAATGGTGGGCGGTGCGGTCGTTGGTCCCCGACTTGGCGCTGACGGTGTCGTCGGTCTCCGAAGCGAGGAACGTGTAGTCCGTACCCATCTGGGACTGCGGCTGCTTGCCCAGCCAGCTGAGGAAGCCGCTGCCCGGGCGCATGTCGCTGCACTGCTCGTGGGTGAGGGCGCACGCGGTCACCACCGCGCTGCCGATGCCCTGGTGCGGCGTGGCGAACGTGACCATGTCCTCGATGTACAGGAACGGGGGCCAGTCGCTGGGCCAATCGGTCGCGCCGATGTCGTCCTTGTCGATCGTCAGGCCGCTCAGGTCGGGCGGCGGCTTGCCCACGCCGTACCTGTTGACGCCTTCGATGGCGGCCTTCGCGACCAGGCCGCCCATGGAGTGGGTCACGACGTCGATGGCCACGTCATGGCTGGAGTACAGGTAGTAGACGGTCCACGCGAACTGGCGGCCGACCTCCTGGATGCGCGTGTCGGTGGTCCCTCGGAGCCTGAGGTCGCAGTTGGTGGCCTTGTTGTAGTAGCCGAAGGTGACGACGTCGCCCCAGCCGTTGGCGTTCAGCAGGTTCTCGGCGCTGTTCCAGGCGCCGGAGCAGCTGATGTCGGCCTCGCGGTCGAAGCCGTGGACCATGA
>NZ_VCKX01000305.1 GCF_005889725.1 Nonomuraea zeae | reverse complement strand
ATCGGAGATGTGTATAAGAGGCCGGGGTGGGGACGGGCCGGCACGCCTCCTCCATCTCGGGCGGCTCGCCCGGCATCCTGCACGGGAACCGTACGTTCGTGCTGCAGGACGAGCACGGCCAGACGCTGGAGAGCCACTCGATCTCCGCCGGGCTGGACTACCCGGGGGTGGGGCCGCAGCATGCCTGGCTGCACGACCTCGGCAGGGCCCGCTACGAGCCGGTCGACGACGCGGAGGCGATGGAGGCGTTCCGGCTGCTGAGCCGCACCGAGGGGATCATCCCGGCAATCGAGAGCGCGCACGCGCTGGCGGGGGCCATCAGGGAGGGCCGGCGGCTGGGGCCGGACGGGATCGTGCTGGTCAACCTGTCCGGGCGCGGCGACAAGGACGTGGACACGGCCGCCCGCTACTTCGGGCTGCTGGATGAGGAGGGTGGCGCATGAGCGTGCGAACGGTGGTCGAGCAGGCCCGGCGGGAGGGGCGCGCGGCGCTCCTCGGCTACCTGCCGGTCGGCTTCCCCGACGTGGACACGTCGGTGGCGGCGATGAAGGCGATGGTCGCGGGCGGGGTCGACGTGGTGGAGGTGGGGTTGCCGTACTCCGATCCGCTCATGGACGGGCCGCTCATCCAGCGGGCCACGGAGGCGGCGCTCGCGTTCGGGGTCACCCCGGCCGACGCGTTCACCGCCGTGCGCGCGCTGGCCGCGGACCGGGTGCCCGCGCTCGTCATGACGTACTGGACGGTCGTCGACCGGTACGGCGTGGACTCCTTCGCGGCCGACCTGGCGGCGGCGGGCGGGGCCGGGCTGATCACGCCCGACCTCATCCCCGACGAGGCCGCCGGCTGGCACGCGGCGGCCGACCGGCACGGGCTCGACCGGGTCCACCTGGTCGCGCCCACCTCGACCCCCGAGCGCCTGGCCCGCGCGGCGCGGTCGTCGCGCGGCTTCCTGTACGCGGCCTCGGTGATGGGGGTGACGGGGGAGCGGGAGCTGGTGAGCGGGGGCGCCAAGGGCCTGGTCGCCCGCGTGCGGGAGGTCACCGACCTGCCCGTGTGCGTGGGGCTGGGGGTCGGGAACGGGGCCCAGGCCGCGGAGGTCGCCGAGTTCGCCGACGGGGTGATCGTGGGCTCGGCCTTCGTCCGCGCCCTGATGGACGCACCGAACGCGGCCTCCGGGGTGGCGGCCGTGGAGGCGGTGGCCCGGGAGCTCGCGGCCGGTGTGCGGCGGCAGCCGGCGATCCTCGGGCGACCTTGAGCGGTCGCTCGGGCGGCTTTGAGCGGTCGCTCGGGCTTCGAGGGTTCGGATGTTCGGGGCGTTCGGATGTTCGGGGCGTTCGGATGTTCGGGTGTTCGGGTGTTCGGGTGTTCGGTTGGGCTTCAGGCGTCCAGGCGGAGGGTGACGGCCGGCTGCGGCGCCTGGCGTCTGGTGGTGAAGACGATCTGGGACGCGCACATCAGCGCCCGGTCCACCAGCACCGGCCGGTCGTCGGCGTCGAAGGTCACCCGCGTGCTCAGCAACGCGGCGCTCCCGGCCGGCTGGCTCAGCAGACCCGCCTGCTCCTCCGACAGCACCACCGGCTTGACGGCCTCCGTCGCCCACGCCAGCGAGATGCCGCATCGCTCTTCGATGAGCGTGTAGAGCGGCGTGCGTTCGAGCTCCCCGCCTTCCAGGGATTCGAGGAACGGCGTGGCCCGCCTGGACCCCGGCGCGCCTGGTGACTTCGCCGGCTTCGCCGGTTTCGGGGTCAGGGAGCGCGGCACGTAGGAGAGCTGGTGGATCACGGGGGAGCCGTTCACGATCCGCAGCCGTTCGACGACCGTGACGTCCGCGCGCGCGGCGAGCCCGAGCTCCGCCCGCACCGGCCCCGGTGGCTGCGCGCGCCGCACTCCGAGCAGCACCGTCTCCAGCTCGATCCCCTGCTCGGCGAGGTCGTCGGCGAGGCTGCCCAGGCTGTTCATCTGGTAGGGGATCACGGCCCCCGCGACGAAGGTGCCGAGACCGTGGCGCTGCTCGATGCGCCCTTCGGCGCTGAGCCGTTGCAGGGCCTGCCGGACCGTCATGAGGCTGACGCCGTAGTAGGCGCCTAGCTCCCGCTGGGAGGGCAACGGCCGGCCGGGCGCGAACTCGCCGCTGTCGATCTGCGCGAGCAGGTCACGGTAGATCGCCTGGTATTTCGGCTCGCCCCCCTGCGACCCCACGAGGTGCGGCCGCGGCTTCCCCTGGGGGAACGTCGGCATGTGCGTCTCCCTGCTGGCGGGCTGGTGGGCGAGCTGGTCGGCGAGCCGGTGACGAGCTCAGCCGTCAAAGCCTATCGTCGCCCGCCCGGGACAGCTGCGCCGCGTACGTGCGGATGCTCGGCCGGTCCTGCGGGAAGGCGCCCTCCCAGTCGTGGCCGAGCGGGACCCACGCGACGGGCTGGTCGCTCTCCCCGCACAGGCGAAGCGAGCCGTCCACCACCGCTCCGTACGACAGGCTGAGCGTGACCGGCAGATCGTGGTGGTAGGAACGCACGGTCACCGCCGCCGGGACGTCGAGCAGGTCGGCGACGAGGCCGGTCTCCTCCTGGAGCTCGCGACGAGCCGCCTCACGCGGGGTCTCACCCGGCTCCACCCGGCCACCCGGCGGTACCCAGCCTCGCCACGGGTGCTGCACCAGCAGAACGTGCCGGAAGGTCGCGTCGAATGCCCAGACCTCGGCCCCCAGCGGCTCCATTGGGCCCTTCACCGCCGTCTCCAGCCAGGCCCTCGCGTCGTCGAACTCCGTCTGTGCTCTGCGCGCATCGGCCAGGGCCGCCCGCAGCGTGCGCTGGTCGAGATCGGGGCGAATCACGCGCCCAGCGTACCGGCGGGTCCGAGCCGGCCGTGGTGGTCGCGGTGGTCATCAGAACATCCCGTTCGGATTCTGGCTCTGCTCGGGGATGTCCTGCATGACGTCCCAGTGCTCGACCAGCTTGCCATCCTCCAGCCGGAACACGTCCATGATGGCCACGCCGCGCTGTCCGGGTACGCGGACCGCGTGGACGTGCGCGCTCACATAGTCGCCCTCCGCGACCATCCGCTTGACCTGCACGCGCAAGTCCGGGAACGCGCTCGCGAGCTGGCGCAGGCGGGCCTGCAGCCCCGCCACTCCGTCACCGATCTGCGGGTTGTGCTGGATGTAGGGATCCCCGACGAGCGCGGTCACGGCATCGGCGTCCTTGCGGTTGAAGGCGGTCTCGTAGAACTCCATGACGGCCTTCTTGTTCGCGTCGAGCTGCGGTTGGGCGGGGTTCAGGGCAGCGCTCATGGCTGATCTCCTCATATGAACAGATGTAGCGCTACGACTGTAGTGTTATATCCGCCTTCGTACAATGCCCTGTATGGATCACGCAGCCGAGGCCGCACCCCGCACTCGCGGCCGTAACCCGCGCGGACAGGGCGAGCGGCTGCGCGAGGAGATCGTCGCGGCCACGCTGAAGCTGCTGGAGCAGCTCGGCGATGACCAGGCGCTGTCGATGCGCGCGGTCGCGCGGGCCGTCGGCACCGCCGCCACCTCCGTCTACCTGCACTTCTCCGACCGGGACGCCCTGGTGCTGGCCGCTCTTGAGCGCTGCCACCAGGAGCTGACGCGCGCGATCGACGACGCTGAGGCCGGTGCGGACGATCCGGTGGCCAAGCTCCGCGCGCGCATCCTCGTGCTGGGGAGCTGGGCGTACGAGCACCCCGGGCTGTACAAGGTGCTGCACGAGAGCACTCTCAACCAGAGAGCTGACATGTCGTTCAAACGGGAGCTCGGGGACCGGACCGCCGAGGCCGTGCGGAGGTGCATGCGGGACGGGCTCATCGCCGTGGACGACGCCGCCCTGGTCGCGTTCGACCTGCGCGCGGCCGTGCATGGAGCCGTGTCGATGCGACTCAACCAGCCGGACCACCCCTGGCCGCCGCTGGGGGAGCAGGTTGAGCGATTCCTCGTCAAGCTGGTGGGGATCCCGGCCTGACCGCGTACGGGAGAGGCGCTTCCGGGCTCAGCTCGCCGCGATCCGGGCGGCCAGCCGAGGCGCGGGCAGATCGGCCGAGGCGCACCAGGTGAACGCCGTGGCCTCCCCGAGCTGGAGCGTGACCGTCGTGTCCCTGAGCCGGAAGGCGAACCGGAAGTCGGCATGCCAGTGCTCGGGCTCACCGTTGTCCGGGTTGGCCGGGATCTGATGGAGCTCGATGTCCACCGGCGTGATGCCGGGCGGGGGCGGGGAGACGATGTGCCGCCAGGCGATGCCCGTCTCCTCCTCCAGCTCGCGCAGAGCGGTGGCGTAGAGGCTCTCGTCCTCGGGCTCGATGTGCCCGCCGGGCAGCAGCCAGCGATTGAGCACCCGGTGCCGGATCAGCAGGATCCGTCCGGCGTCGTCGATGGTGGCGGCGCTGCACGTGACGTGGAGGGGATAGGTCTTGCGGGAGGCGATGTCGAGGCCGGGACCGAGAGAGTGCGTCAGCCTGGCGACGCCGGGGGCCCGGTCGGGGTGGGCGTCGAGGTAGTCCGCCAGGACGGCGCGAATTTGCTCGTGAGTGACCGTCATGACACCCCATGGAAGTAGGTCCGAAGGGGTGGCCGCAATCGACTGCCGGACTTAGAGGGGAAACTCCTACATGCCAGAATCCTGCACGTTTCCAGGGGATTTACCGCTACAAGAGTCGTGCCTTTGATGCCCGATTTTGCGGGGCTTTGGCGGTCGAGCCCGGGCGTTCAGGCGGCCCGGCTCGATTCGCGTACGACCAGCTCGGTCGCGAGCTCGATGTGGCGGAACTCGATCTCCTCGCCGGCGGCCCGGCGCAGTGCCGTGCGCAGGGCGATCACGCCCATCTCGCGCAGCGGCTGGCGTACGGTGGTCAGCCGCGGCGAGGTCATGGCGGCGAGCTCGGTGTCGTCGAAGCCGACGATGCTCAGGTCGTCGGGCACCCGCAGCCCGCGCGCCGCGGCCGCGTGCATGGCGCCCAGGGCGATCTCCTCCGAGGCCGCGAAGATGGCCGTCGGCGCGGGCCGCAGGTCGAGCAGGGCTTCGGCCGCCTTCAACCCGTCCTCGTAGCAGTAGCCGGTCATGCGGACGTGCTCCTCGACCACGGGCACGCCCGCGGCCCGCATGGCGGCACGGTATCCGTGCATGCGCGCCTGGCTGAAGCTCGCCGACGCGGGGCCGCCGAGATAGGCGATGCGGCGATGCCCCAGGGCCAGCAGGTGCTGGGTGGCGGACAGGCCGCCGGCGAAGTTGGTCGGGCCGACGGTGGTCACGAGATCTCCCGGCTGGTCCAGCGGGTCGACGACCACCACGGGCAGGTGGGCCCGCGACAGCGTGGCGAGCTGCGCCGGGCTCGGCTCGCCGCACACGGTGATCAGCGCCCGCCGCCCGGCGGCGACCAGCCCGCGGGCCCAGGCCGTGCCGCCGCCGGTCATGCCGTCGCCGTCGGCGACGATGACCGCCACGCCCGCCTCGGCCCCGGCTTTGATCACCCCTTTGAGTATCTCGGTGACGTAGGCGCACAGACCGCCGTTCACCTGCACCTCGACCGCGGGCAGCGGCTCGGCCTGCCGGCGGGAGGGCGGAGGGACGTAGCCGTGCTCCACGAGGAAGGACTGCACCAGCGCCCGGGTGGCCGGGGCGACGTCGCTGCGGTCGTTGAGGACCTTGGACACGGTGGCCACGGACACGCCGGCCGCGGCGGCGACGGTGGCCAGGGTGACGCGCCCGGAACGGGTAGACATCGGTTCCTCCCCATATTCGTCATCCACCTTAAATGCCGGGCGGTCTGCCACCTGCGTCTATTTCCGCATCATTCTGCTGTGAGGGTGATTTGCCGATCGGCCTCATGTGTGCCGGTGGAGCTCTGTCGTCCGGTTGGACGGTTTCCGAGCGGATTGTCCTCCGGTTGGATCGTGGTCCTGGCCCCGCTAACCCACCCGCCACACCTGGCCGGCCCGCCGGCCGCCGCGCTGCTCGGATCTCGGCAGACGCGGCTTCTGCCGGGCCACTCCGCAAGCGTTGAATCTCCCCGCCCCATGCCCATGCCAACGACCCGGAAAGGCGACGGCCACCTGATCCGCCGGCCAGGCCCCAGGCCCTGGGGCGAAGTCCTTTCGGGGTGGGGTCCGGAGGCCCACCCGGTAAGCGGGTGACGGGTGGGTGCGCCGGGGCCCGCCTACTGCTGCGCGTTCATCCAGGGTGGCTGCCGGAACGTCCCCTCCGCGTACGGTGTGGGCCCGATGACCCGGTGCCGTCCGCCCTGGATCTGGAAGACGAGATGCGCCTGGCCCAGCGAAGGATCCGGGATCTCGTCAGGGAAGGCGACGCTGGTCTGCCCGCCCCGGTCCAGGTCGTAGGCGCCGTTGACCCCCCGGTAGACGATGGTGCGCAGGTCGCGGGCCACGAGGCCGAAGTCGTGCGGACGTCCGTGCGCCGACCAGGCCAGGGCCAGGAGGTTGATCTGGTCGTAGGCCGCGCTCGCCACCGACCTGCCCGGCGCCGCCCCGTACCGTCGGGCGAAGCGCTCGGCGAACGCGCGCCCGCGGCTGTCCCCGTACCGGCCGGTGACGGTCGCCCAGACCACGCCCTCCGCCGCCTGCCCGGCCAGCTCCAGGAATTGCGGCACCGCGGGCGTGTACACCATGTAGACCAGCGTCGGCGAGGGCTCCTGGGCGAAGGCCCGCTGGAAGGCGGCGGCCTGCTCGGGCACGTGGTGGGTGACCATCACCGCCCCGGGCGCATGCTCGCGGATCGCCCGCAGCGCCCGGCTCCAGTCGTCGTGCGGCGGCTCCAGCCGTACCAGGAAGTCGATGCCCAGCCCCGCGCGCCCGACCAGCCGCGCGGTCTCCTCGCTGAACGTCTGCGTGTCCGGCATCGTCGTCTCCACGAACCCGACACTGGGCCTGCGCAGCCGCACCCCTTCCAGGAAGCGCGCGAAGCCTCTGCCGTAGTTGCCGCGCGTGGGCCCGGTCTGGAAGATCCGCCCGAATCTGCCGGGCTCGTCCCGCACCCACTCGGCCTGCAGATCGCTGGTGCCGATGTTGAGGTAGGGCGCGCCGTAGTCGGCCGCGAGCTCGTACGAGGCCCGCTCGTCGGTCAGCAGGTACCCGCCCACGATGGCCGGCACCTGCCTGGCCGCCAGCTCCGCCAGCCCGGCGGTGACCGAGTCCGCGTCCAGCGAGTCCACCGCGCTCACATGCGTGCGCACCGGCCGGCCCGCGACGCCGCCCCGCGCGTTCAGCTCCTCGACGGCCAGCTCCGCCCCGCGCCGCATCTGCTCGCCGTCCTCGCTCGACGCGCCGACGAGCGGCAGCAGCAACCCGATCTCGTACGGCGTCGCCGGCCTGCGCGGCGCGACCCCGGCGGTGGCGAACCGGGGTAGCGGCCCCGGCTCCCGCATCAGCCGGTCCACCGCGCCCACCGCCAGCGCGGTCAGCTCGGGACACCCGCCGGGGACCGGCAGCCTGAGCAGCCCGTGGTCCACGGCGAAGGCCGCCACGCCGCTGCGCGTGGCCTGGCCCAGCTTGGCCAGCACGCTCTCCACCTGCTTGGACACCGTGCGCGGGCTGGTGCCGAGATACCCGGCGACGGCGGTGTTCGTGAGCCCGCCCGCCAGCAGCGTCAGCACGTCCAGCTCGCGCGGGGTCAGCTCGTAGGGCGGCGCGACCTCGGCGGCCGAGACCATCACGTCGCCCGTCTCCCGCGCCACGGTCATCGAGACGTGCACCCACAGGGCATCCCGATCAGGGGACCGCTCAGCGGAGCGTTCAGAGGGCCGCTCCGCCTCCGGTTCCGCGGATCGCTCGACGGCCATGAACGTGACCGCGTCCCGCCCCGACCGCAGCAACGCCGTCGCCGCCCGCGCCAGCAACGGCCGGCCGCGCAGGTCGGCCCCGACGCCGTCGAGCCGCTCGACCGTGCCGTCGGCGGAGACGCGCGCCATGCCCGGAAGGGGGCCGGACGCCTCCTCATACCTCGGCCGGTGCAGCATCTCCATAGGGTAAACGACGTATTGCCGCAGATGGTGGCCTATGTGACCGTTTCTCCATCCAACAGAGAGGAACGCGATGAGACTCGGCGTGGAGTGTGGTGGCACCTTCACCGACCTGGTGTTGCTGGACGGCGCCGGGCGGCTCGCGGCCACGGGGAAGGTGTTCTCCACCCCGTCCGATCCCTCGCTCGCGGTGCTGGAGGCGATCGGCCGCCTCGAGTCCGTCGATCTGCGGGGCGCGCCGCTGCTGCACGGGTCCACCGTGGCGACCAACGCCGTGCTCGAACGCAAGGGCCCGCGGCTGGGCCTCATCGTCACCCGCGGCTTCCGCGACGTGCTCGAACTGCAGCGGCACGACAGGGACGTGATGTACGACCTGCACTACCGCAAGCCGCGCCCCCTGGTGCGCCGCGAGCTGGTGCGCGAGGTGCCGGAACGGCTCGACGCCACCGGCAAGCCGCTGGTCGCGCTCGACGAGCGGGCCGTACGGGACGCGGTGGCCGAGCTGGCCGGGCTCGGCGTCACCTCGATCGCCGTGTGCTTCCTGCACAGCTACCGCAACCCGGCCCACGAGCAGCGGGTACGCGAGATCGTCTCCGAGGTCGCGCCGGGTCTCGACGTGTCGCTGTCGAGCGAGGTCGTGGCCGAGTTCCGCGAGTACGAGCGGGCCAGCAGCACCACCGTGGACGCCTTCGTCAAGCCGACCGTGGACGGCTATCTCAGCCGCCTGGAACGTTCCCTGGCCGAGCGCGGCATGGGGGAGCTGTCGATGATGCAGTCCAACGGCGGCGTCGTGCCCGCCGCGTACGTGCGGCAGCGCCCGATCCACGTCCTGCTGTCCGGGCCGGCCGCAGGGGTGGCGGGCGCCGTCGCGGTGGCCTCGGCGGCCGGGATCGACGACATCGTCACCATGGACATGGGCGGCACCAGCACGGACGTCTGCCTGGTGACCGGCGGCCGGCCGCAGATCACCACCGAGTCGATGATCGACCGGATCCCGGTCAAGCTGTCGATGGTCGACATCGCCACCGTGGGCGCGGGCGGCGGCAGCATCGTGGGGCTGGACCCCGGCGGGATGCTCCAGGTGGGGCCGCGCAGCGCGGGCGCGGATCCGGGGCCCGCCTGCTACGGCAGGGGCGGCACCGAGCCGACCGTGACCGACGCGAACGTCACCCGCGGCCTGATCCGCCCCGGGCACTTCCTCGGCGGCCGGCACGCCCTGGACCGATCGGCGGCGACCACCGCCCTCGGCAACCTGGCCGCCGACCTGGAGCGCACGTCCAGGCCCCGGACGGCGGCCGAGCCCGCGCCGCCGGCCGCCGACCTTGAGCGCAGCCCCGCGCAGCTCGCCGAGGACGTCTTCCGCATCGCGAATGTCGCCATGGCCGGCGCCATCCGCCTCGTCTCCACCGAACGCGGCCACGACCCGCGCGACCACACCCTCGTCGCCTACGGCGGCGCGGGACCGCTGCACGCCGCCGCGGTCGCCGACGAGCTCGGGATCACCGCCGTGCTGGTCCCCCCGCACGCCGGCCTCATGTCCGCCTACGGCCTGCTCAGCTCCGACTTCCAGCGCCGCTTCGCGGTGACCAGGGTGGACGAGCTGGCCGGGCTGGCGCCGGGCGAGCTGGGCGAGGTGTTCGGCGAGCTGCTGGCCGACGCCACGGCCGAGCTGGCCGCCCAGGGCGTCGGCCCGGCCGGGGTGGTCGTCGAGCACGAGCTGGACCTGCGTTACCGGGGCCAGGGCTTCGAGCTGACCGTGCCGGTGCCGCCGGGCGTGGACCCGGAGACGGCCGCGCGGCTGTTCCACGAGGCCCACGCGCTCAGGTACGGCCACAGCACGCCGGCCAAGGCCGTGCAGGTGGTGACGTACCGGCTGACGCTGCGGGTGCCGCGCGGGGAGACGGCGCTGCCCGCCGTGCAGGTGGAAGGGGACGTGCGGCGCGAGGACCTGCCGGTCGTGATCGGCGGCGAGGAGCGGACGTGCGCCTTCCTGTGGCGGGCGTCGCTGCCGCCCGGCTACGCGGTCACCGGTCCCGCCGTGGTCGAGGAGGACACCGCCACCACGTACGTGCCCCCCGGCTGGACCGCCGCCGTGGACGCCGCCACCAACCTCCTGCTGACCCGAGGAGCCTGACATGCCCGTCGATCCCGTCACCCTGAACATCGTCGGCACCGCCCTGGCGGCCATCCCCCGCGAGATGGCGGCGAACCTGCGCCGGGCCGCGTTCTCCTCGGTCGTCCGCGAGGCCCGCGACTACGCGGTGGCCCTCGTGGACCCGCGCGGCAACGTGGTCAGCCAGGCCGAGGCCATCCCCATCATGACCGCCGGCATCTCGCACGCGATCGCCGCCGTGCTGGCGGAGACCGACCCCGCCACGCTCACCGCCGACGACGCGATCCTCTACAACGACCCCTTCCGCGGCGGCCAGCATCTGCAGGACATCTACCTGTTCACGCCGATCTTCCACGAGGGCGCGCTGGCCGGGTTCGCGGCGAGCGTGGCGCACCACGTGGACATCGGCGGCGGCGAGCCGGGGCTGACCATCAACGCCAAGGAGGTCTTCCAGGAAGGGCTGCGCCTGCCGGGCCGGCCGTTCTCGGTCTCGCGCGACTGGCACGGCGGCTTCGTCGAGCAGCTCTTCCGGCTCAACGTACGGGTCCCCGACCTGGTGGTCGGCGACCTCAACGCGCAGTTCGCGGCCAACAACGTGGCCGCGGAACGGCTGCGCGAGCTGGTCGCCAGGCACGGCCCCGAGCTGACCGCCGCCGTGATGGACGAGCTGCAGGACTACGCGGAACGGCGGCTGCGCGACTCCATCGCCGAGATCCCCGACGGCGACTACGCGGCGGAGGAGATCATCGACGCCTCCACCTGGGGCGGCGACCGGCACCACGTCCGGGTCGCGGTCCGGGTGCGCGGCTCCGACCTGGAGGTGGACTTCACCGGCACCGACCCCCAGGTCCCGGCCAACCTCAACTGCCCGTTCGCCTCCACGGTCTCCTCCGTGCAGAGCGCGATCAGGGGCCTGCTGCGCGACAAGGACATCCCCTTCAACGAGGGCTGCAACCGCCCGATCACGGTCACCGCGCCGTACGGGTCCATCCTCAACCCCGTGGCCCCGGCCGCCGTGCGCGCCCGGCTCACCCCGGCCAGCCGCGCGTTCGACGCCGTCATCAGGGCGCTCGCCGAGGCGCTGCCCGAGCGGGTCGTCGCCACCGGCTACGACACCACGAGCGCGGCGGCGCTCAGCTACCTCGACCCCGACAGCCACGAGTACGAGGTCGTGCTGGAGGTGCTCGGCGGCGGCTGGGGCGCGGGAGCGGCCGGCGACGGGGCCGACGCGCTCGACAACCCCATCTCCAACTGCGCCAGCGCGCCCGTCGAAGCGCTGGAGATCGACTACTCCCATTTCAGGGTGACCGAGTTCGCGCTGCGGCCCGGCTCCGGCGGTGACGGGCGCAACCGCGGCGGCCTCGGCTTCGTGCGTACGTACGAGGCCACCAGGGACGGCGTGACCTTCTCCGCCTACTCCGACCGGCACCGCTACGGCGCCCGCGGCCTGTTCGGCGGCGAGGCGGGCGCGACCGGCGGGCTCGAGGTCACCAGGTCCGACGGAACCGTACAGCGGCTGTCCCACATCGACGCGGTGACGCTCGCCGCGGGCGAGCGGGTCAGCCTGCGCACCGGCGGCGGCGGGGGTTACGGCCCGCCCGCCGAACGCCCGCCCGCCCACCGCCAGGCCGACGCGCGCGACGGCCTGACAGCGAAGGAGACCCCCCAATGACCACCACACCACCGCAGATGCGCAGGGTGGCGCTCGCTTCGGCGCTCGGCACCAGCATCGAGTGGTACGACTTCTTCATCTACACGACCGCGTCCGCGCTCGTCTTCAACAAGCTGTTCTTCCCCACGCTGTCCCCGGTCGCGGGCGTGCTGTCCGCGTTCGCCACCTACGCCGTCGGCTACGTCGCCAGGCCGCTCGGCGCGGTCGTGTTCGGCCACTTCGGCGACCGGATCGGGCGCAAGAGGTCGCTGGTCTGGACGCTGCTCATGATGGGCATCGCGACCTTCCTGGTGGGCTGCGTGCCCACGCACGCGAGCGTCGGCACGCTCGCCCCGCTGCTGCTGGTCGTGCTGCGCTTCGTTCAGGGCATGGCGGTCGGCGGCGAGTGGGGCGGCGCGGCGCTGATCTCCGTCGAGCACGCGCCCAAGGGGCGGCGCACGTTCTTCGGCGCGTTCGCCCAGATCGGCTCGCCGGTCGGGCTGTTGCTCGCGACCACCATGTTCGCGGTGCTGAACGGCCTGCTGAGCGCCGAGCAGTTCGAGTCGTGGGGCTGGCGGCTGCCGTTCCTGGTGTCGATCGTGCTGGTGGCGGTCGGGTTCGTGGTGCGGATGAGGATCGAGGAGACCCCCGACTTCGAGCAGTCCGCCGCCCGCTCCGACGTCCTGCCGATCGTGGAGTGCCTGCGGACGTCCTGGCGGCAGATCGTGGTCGGGCTCGGCATCTTCGCCGGCGGCTTCGCGGCCTACTACGTGCTCACCACGTTCATGCTCGCCTACACCACGACGCAGCTCGGGTTGCCCAAGTCGGTCGCGCTGGCCGGGCAGATCGTGGCCGCGGCGGTGGAGGCGGCGCTGATGTTCGTGTTCGCCTCGATGGGCGACAAGTACGGCAGGGGCAAGGTCATCGGCTGGGGCGCGGTCGCCGGGCTGCTGTGGGCGGTGCCGCCGTTCTGGCTGTTCGGCACCGGCAGCGCCTTCTGGCTGTGCGTGGGGGTCGGCGTCGGGCTCATCGGCGTGACCGCCACCTACTCCGTGGGGGCGGCGTACGTGGCCGAGCTCTTCGCGCCGCGCGTCCGCTACACCGGCATGTCCCTGTCGTACCAGCTCGCCGGGGCGATCGGCGGCGGCCTCGTGCCGCTGTTCTCGACGGCGTCGCTGGAGTGGACCGGCGGCCACTACTGGCCGGTGGCCGTGGTCACCGCGCTGTTCTACGTGTTCACGCTGGTCTGCCTGCGCATCGGCCGGGTGCGCGAGCGCGCCGCGGCGCAGGCGCCCGTGCGGGTGGCGCTGTGACGGCCAACGGCGGGGTCTCCTACTGGTACCGCGAGATC
Source organism: Nonomuraea zeae (assembly GCF_005889725.1). GTDB lineage: Bacteria > Actinomycetota > Actinomycetes > Streptosporangiales > Streptosporangiaceae > Nonomuraea > Nonomuraea zeae. The sequence goes on along the minus strand of NZ_VCKX01000305.1, from coordinate 1,062 downwards.
GGCCTGCCCGCCAGGCGCCCGCCGCTCGATCGGTCCGTCGAGGCGGACGTGTGCATCGTGGGCGCCGGCTACACCGGGCTGTGGACGGCGTACTACCTGAAGAAGGCCGACCCCGGGCTCAGGATCGCCGTGCTGGAGCGGACGTTCGCCGGCTTCGGCGCGTCCGGGCGCAACGGCGGCTGGATCACCGCGGCCCTGGCCGGCTCGCGCCGGCGCTTCGCCGCCACGCACGGCCGCCAGGGCGTCATCGACCTCCAGCGGGCGATGAACGCCAGCGTGGACGAGATCATCGCGGTCGCCGCGGCCGAGGGCATCGAGGCCGACATCGTCAAGGACGGCATGCTCCGCGTGGCGCACGCGCCCGCCCAGCTTCCGAGGCTGCGCGCGCAGGTCGCCGCGGCCCGGGAGTGGGCGGACGACGTGCGGCTGCTCGACGCCGGGGAGACGGTCGCGAGGATCGGCGTCGCGGGCGCGCTCGGCGCCTCCTTCACCCCGCACTGCGCCCGGGTCCAGCCGGCCAAGCTGGTGCAGGGGCTGGCCCGCGCCGTCGAAGGGCTCGGGGTGCGCATCTACGAGTCCACGCCGGTGACGGACATCGCGCCGCACACGGCGGTCACGCCGTACGGGACGGTCCGGGCGGAGTACGTGATCAGGGCGACCGAGGGGTTCACGGCGAGCCTGCCGGGGGAGCGGCGCACCTGGCTGCCGATGAACTCCTCGCTGATCGTCACCGAGCCGCTCGGGGACCGCGTGTGGGACCGGATCGGCTGGCGGGGGGCAGAGCTGCTCGGCGACATGTCCCACGCCTACATCTACGCGCAGCGCACGGCGGACGGCCGGATCGCGATCGGGGGGCGCGGGTGGCCGTACCGGTTCGGGTCGGGGACGGACCACGACGGGCGTACGCGGGCCTCGACGGTGCGGCAGCTGCGGGAGGCGCTGGTCCGGCTGTTCCCGGTCACGGCCGGGGCGCGGATCGCGCACGCCTGGTCGGGGGTGCTCGGGGTGCCGCGCGACTGGTGCTCGACGGCGGGGCTGGACCCGCGTACGGGGCTGGGCCCG
>NZ_VCKX01000304.1 GCF_005889725.1 Nonomuraea zeae | reverse complement strand
GCCCGTCCGACCACACCAGCCCGGTCGCCCTGGCCCCCTCGCGCACCTCGGCCCCCGCCGCGCGGGCGTGCTCCACCAGCGCCAGGTCGAGCCCCGCCCGGCGGACGCACATCGCGTAGTCGATGCCGTCCACCGCGCTGTAGCCGCCGGCGGCCCGGACGCCGGGGATCTCGACCGACGCGAGCGGCAGCCGGGGCGCGCCGAGCGCCTCGACGCTTTCGAGCACCCCGAGGCGGGCCAGCTCGGCCAGCCCGTCCGGCCACAGCAGGTGCGTGGAGATCGTGGCGGAGGGGAAGCGCGCGGAGTCGACCGCGATCACCCGGCGGCCGGCGCCGGCCAGCGTGGCTGCGGCGGCGGACCCCGCGCAACGGGCCCCGACGATCACGACATCGGCGTCGGTCACGGCCACCGGGTGTCCCTGATGTCCCACTTGTTGGGCAGGCCGAGCCGGTAGCGCACCCGGTCCTCCGCCTTGTCCAGCTCGAACAGCGGCGAGCGGTAGAGCTGGTGCACGGTGCAGCGCGGCTCGCTCGACCCGGCCGCGTCGAGCAGGGCGTTGACGGCCTGCCTGGCGCCCTGGTTGGCGCCCTCCATCGTGGTCACGTTGATCGGCGTGCGCACCCAGTCGCCGGCCAGGAACAGGTTCGCGATGGCTGTCTTCGACTCGGGCCGATCGCTCCACGAGCCGGGATGCTGGATGAACAGCGGCTCGTCGTTGGTGCCGTTCGCGATGGCCGGGTCGAGGAACCAGGAGTGGAGCAGGTCGTCGGTGATCTCGGGAGTGTGGGCCTTGATCTCCTTCCAGGCCTCCTCGGCGATCTCCTGCGGGGTGCAGTCCTTGGCCGGCTTGCCGTTGAAGGTGCCGGGCGTGAACCAGTCGGAGATGATCGTGGACAGGCAGTCCTTGACGGTGCCGTCGCCGTAGGTGCTGAAGTCGCGCTTCCAGAACTGCGCCTGGCTGATCGAGGTGACGGCCCAGGCCGAGTCGACGTAGTTGACATGGCCGGGGGTGAGCGGGACCTCCCGTTTGAGGTAGAACATGAGCCCGTTCATCCAGTCCTGCCTGAGCCTGGCGATCCCGGCGAGCTTGGGGTCGGCGGCGACAAGCGCGGGGGTGACGAGCTTGGCGGCGCGCTCGGACGGCATGGCGACGACGAACCAGTCGGCGCTGATCGTCCTCGACGGCCCGGCCGCGGCGCCGCTGATGCGGCCGTTCTGCAGCACCAGCCCGTCCACCGTCCAGCCGACGTTGAACTGCACGCCCCGGCTCCGCAGGTAGGCGATCCAGGGGTCGAGCCACATCTCGCTCGTGGCGCCGTCGAGCACCCGGTCCACCGACCCGCCCGGCTCGTTGCCCAGGCCGAGGATGCTCCACAGCGTGGCCTCCTCGACCAGGCCGATCGAGTGGGTGCTGGCGTCCTTGGACTTGGTGGCGGCCAGGTTGCGGATGGAGCCGTCGGCGAAGAACTTGTTGTACTCGTCGGAGAACCAGTCGGACCTGATGTAGTCGGCCCAGGTCACGCGGTCCCATTGCCCGAGGCGGCGCTCGTCGCTGCTGGTGGCGTACACGGCGATCTTCTGGGCGAAGAAGCCCGCTTCGTCGAGCGACAGCTTGTAGACGGTCTGCAGGCCGGAGATCACGGTCGAGATGAGGCTGCCGAGGGAGTAGATGCTGGGGTTCGGCGGCAGCGGGAAGGGGAACGGCGCGGTCAGGTCGGGGCGTCCCTGGCGCGACAGCAGGTACGAGGTGGCCCGGGTCAGGTTCCCCCAGCAGCCCTGGGCGTTGCCCGGGAACGGCGTGCGCCGCATCGTGTCGGTGAGATCGAAGTAGAAGCCGGGGAAGAAGCGGAACCCGTGCTCGCCGGGTAATCCGCCCGGCGCCTGGATGCTGCGGGCCTTGCCGCCCAGCGCCTTGCGCTCGTAGACGGTGACGTCGAAGCCGCGTTCGATCAGCTCGTGGGCCGCCGAGAGCCCGGCCACACCTCCGCCCAGGACGGCCACCCGCCTGCCCGGCGCACTCGCGGCGGCGCCGAGCGTGCCGGTCGTCGCGGCCGCGGCCACGGCCGCGATCTTCAGGAAGTCTCTGCGCGTCCCCTCACTCATGTCTCCTCCAAGACGTGAGGCGGTGTTGCGAGATTCGCAACACGTTGTTGGCGCCTCGCCAATAGCGATTGGCGGTACGCCAGCAGGGAAAGGGGGGAGCGTGGAACGCATGGAGCCCGACGAGCGCCGCCGCCAGATCCTCTCCCGCGCGCGGGCCCTGTTCCGCGAGCGGCCCTACGGCGAGGTGTCCAACACCGAGATCGCCGCCGCGGCCGGCGTCAGCAGGGGCCTGCTCAACCACTATTTCGGCACGAAACGGGAGCTCTACCTCGCGGCGGTGACGGAGATGCTCAGCGTGCCGCCGGTGCCCGTGCCCGAATACGTGGCCGGTGCCAGCGTGCGCGAGCGGGTGTGCGAGAGCGTGCACGGCTGGCTGGAGCTGCTCGAACGCAACCAGGAGACGTGGCTGGTCGCGCTGGGCACGGGCGGCGACCCCGAGCTGGCGGGGATCGTGGACGAGGCCAGGGAGCACATGGTGGACCACATCATCGAGGTGGTCGGGCTGGGCCCGGTCGCCAGGTCACGCCCCGAGGTGCGCGGCATGCTGCGCGGCTTCAGCGGCCTGGCCGAGGCCACCTCCGCCGAGTGGCTCAAGCGCGGCCGTCTCACCCGGCGGCAGGCTCACCTGTTCCTGGAGGAGGCGCTGGTGCGACTGCTGGAGGACATCATCCCGCTCGTGCTCGGCGACGCCCCCAGGTAGCCCGCGAGCAGCGCCTCGGCGACCGCGCCCACGCTGGCGTCGTCGGGCAGGAACTCTGGGCTGTGCAGCCCCGCCGCGGTGTCCACGCCGACGAACATCATCAGCGACGGAGCCACGTCCCCGTAATGGGCGAAGTCGTCGGCGCCGCACGAGCGCAGCTCCTCGGTCACCGTCCAGCCCTGCTCCCGCAGCCGGTCCCCGGCGCGTACGGCCAGCACCGGGTCGTTGGACAGCACCGGCTCCCCCGGCAGGATCGCCACCTCGGCCACGCACCCGTGCGCCCTGGCCACGTCCTCCGCCACCTGGGTGAAGGCGCGGTGCAGCTCCTCGCGCCAGTTCGCCGACATGGTCCGGAGCGTGCCCCTGGCCACCGCCTCGCCCGGGATGGCGTTGGGCGCGGTCCCCGCGTTGACCGTCCCGAACGTGACCACCGTCGGGACCATGGGATCGGCGGCCCTGCTGACGAGCTGCTGCGCGGCCACGATCACCTGCGCCACGGCCACCACCGGGTCCCGGGTGAGATGCGGGTAGGCGGCATGCCCCTCGGACCCCTTGACGGTCACCCTGAACTCGTCGGAGGAGGCGTTCACCGCGCCCGGCGTGCAGGACATGACGCCCTCGGCCAGCACGGGCTGCACGTGGGCGCCGATCATGGCGCGCACGTGCTGGCGTTCGAGCACGCCCGAGGTGACGATGTCGTGCGCGCCAGATGGGAAGCCCTCCTCGCGCGGCTGCAGCACCACGACCAGCGGCGGCCCCTCCAGAACCGGGCCGGGGGCCTCGTCCGCGGCCTCGCCCGCGGCCTGGGCGGCGGCACGGGCCGTGAGCCTGGCGTGCGCCCTGGCGAGCGCGACCACCGCGGCCAGGTGGACGTCGTGCCCGCAGGCGTGCATCGCGCCGTTGACCGAGGCCCAATCCACCCCCGTGCGCTCGACGATCGGCAGGGCGTCGAGCTCGCCGCGCACCGCCACGGCCGGCCCGGGCCCGCCGAAGCGCACCAGCGCGCCCGTGCCCGCCACGTGCTCCACCATGCCGCCCGGCAGTGCGTCGAGCACGCGCTTGAGCGTGGGCCCCTCCTCGCCGGACACGCGCGGCAGGGCGTGCAGCTCGCGCCGCAGCGCCTCGGCCGCGGGCAGCTCCAGCCGCAGGGTCGCACGCAGGGCACTCTCCCAGGACTGTCCGCTCACGTGCCGGCTCCCAGGTCGTAGACGCGGCGGGCGTTCTCGGCGCCCACCATCGAAACCACCCGTATCGCCTGTGACATCGACCATTCCCCTTCAGCCACGAACTCCCCCAGCACCCGTGCCATCGCCCGCCGCCACAGCAGCGCCCCGAGATGGTGCAGCTCGGCGGGACCCCACGCGTCGGACGAGAAAAGAATCTTCGCGAACGGCGCGACCTCCAAGCTCTCCGCCACCAGCGCCGCGCTGCGCGCCCCCGTGTAGCTCACGCCCAGCCCCACGTCGAAGTAGACGTTCGGATAGGCGTGCGCGAGGTAGCCGGCGTGCCGCTGGTACGGATAGCAGTGCAGCAGCAGCAACGGCACCCCGGCCGGCTCGGCCAGCTCGATCAGCCCGCGCAGCAGCAGCGGGTCGGAGCGGCGCAGGTCCACGTCGGGGTCGCCGTAGCCGATGTGGAACTGCAGCGGCAGCCCCCGTTCGATGCCGGCCCAGATCAGGTGCCGCACCAGCACGGGATCGCTCAGCCGCGCGTCGCCCGAGCCCAGCCAGCGCCCGGCCGCCTGCGCGACCTCCTCGGGAGATGGCGGCTCCGGGTCGAAGTCGAGCCCGCACCGGTAGGCGGCGATGCTCTTCAGCCCGCGCGCCGAGCGGCTGCGCTCCCACAGGGCCTGCGCGAACCGCTCGGCGAACGCGTCCGCCGCGCAGCCCGCCGCGGCGACCTGCTCGGCCACCGCCTCCAGACGCACCACCTCGTCGGCCGGCACCCCGGCCAGCTCCGCCATCCCGGACGGCCCGAGGATCTCATCGCCGCGGTAGCCGGTCTCGACGAGGAAGTGCCCGATGCCGCTGGCCGTGAGCAGCCGCCGGTTGACCTCGTCGGTGCCGAGCCTGGCCCGCCTGGCCAGATATTCCTCCGGCGTGCAGAACGGCTCCAGCCCGAGCACGGGCGCGCAGTGGCGCAGGATCGCGTAACCGGCCTGGGAGTCGAACTGGGTCATCCACTCGGGCACCGGCCGGTCCGACTCGGTGATCATCTCCTCGAACGCCCGGCGCGACAGGTCGCGAGAGGCGGCACCGTGCACATGGTGATCCACCAGCGCGAGCTCGTCGATGGCCCGCATGAGCCCGGTGGGCACCAGGTCGAGCTCGATGGACATGGGCGGCCCCTCCTGCGGGGCCACCGGCAGGCCCCGCGCACGGTTCTTCCGATCACCTTGCCCACGACCGGCGCCGATGAACACCGATCGGGCCCCGTAGGACGATCATCGTCCTACGGGGCCCGGAAACCAAGCGGTCAGCTCGCCGCGCTCAGGCGGCCGCCTTCGCGGTGAGCTTCACCTCCGCCTGCTCGGTCACGCCGCTGATGGTGACCGCGACCGTCACCTGTCCCTCGCGCAACGCCGTCAGCGTGCCCGTCTCGGGGTCGAGGACGGCGACGTGCCATCGCTTGGCCGTCTGGCGGGTGCCGACGTGCAGGTTCGGCGAGCCGGACCACGTCACCGAGACCGGGTACGCGGCCGGCACCGTCCTGCTCCCCTGCGCGAGCGAGGCCGACACCGTGGCGGGCGTGCCGACCGCGAGCGTGGCCGGGGCCGTGAGCGTGATGTCGTCCACGTGCGGGCGCACCTGCGTGCCGATCCAGCTCGGCGCGTCCACGAACCAGTTGCGCCGGACGTGCTCGGCCTCGGCGGCCGTCACCGGGTCCACGCCCCACAACGACCATCCGGTGAACCCGCCGTCGTCCGCCGCGGTGGCGGGGTTCTTGCCGGAGTTGCCGTTGATGAAGTACGGCACCGCGTCCACGCGCGAGGCGTGGAAGGTGCCGACGTGCGCCCCGATGTAGGCGGCGCCCTTGCCGGTGGTGCGCTGGAAGTCGGCCAGCCAGCCTTCCACCAGCGCCGCCTCCTTGCGGTCGCCGAGCTGGCTGCCCTTGCCCGGCGTCGGGTCCCGCGGCGGCACGTGGAACAGCACCGCGACCGAGCCGATCGAGGCGTCCTTCGCGGCGGCGTCGAGCTGCGCGCGCAGGAGGGCGACCTGGTCGTAGCCGCCGCCCCTGAGGTTCAGGCGCGAGGTGTCCAGGGTGATGAAACGGGTGCCCTTGTGGTCGAAGGTCCCGTACGTGGCGCCGAAGACGGACTGGAAGTTGTCGATCTTGCCGCCCATGACCTCATGGTTGCCCGGAACGTAGTGATATTCCAGCGTTCCGCCGAGCTCCTCGTCCAGGATCCGCTTGGCCAGCGCGAAGTCCTCCGGCGACGCCTCGTCCACCAGGTCGCCGTTGATCAGCAGGAAGTCCGGCTTGGCCGCCTTGATCTCGCGCAGCGTGCGGCGCGCGTTCCTGACGATGTCGCTGTCCGGCTCCCTGGCCACGAACTGCGCGTCCGACATGACCGCGAACCGCCACGGCATCGCGGACACGTCCGCCTTGACCACCGGGTCGGCGACCTTGGGCGCGGCGGGCGTCTCGACGGACGGCGGCACCTTGGCGACCAGGCCGTCGATGAGGATCTCGTTGGTGTACTTCACGTCCGCCTTGGTCTCGGCCACGTAGAAGCGCCGGAGCTTGAGCGGGTAGTTGACGCCGGGCGGCACGGTGAACTCAACGTATTTCCAGCCGGTCCACGTCATGTAGGGCCCGCGCAGGATCTGCGACTGCCCGAGCGCGTCGTAGAACTCCAGGCTCGGCCACTCCCCCTTGCCGGTGGAGTTGATCCAGAGGCCGAACGCCTGCGGCTGCCCCTCCACCACGATCTGCTGCGGCGGGCTGGCGTAGGCGGCCCGGGTGGCGGTCGAGGTGGTGAAGTCGTAGGACAGCTTGAGCCCGCCGCCGCTCTGGCCGGGCGCGGCCGACAGCGAGCCGGTGGCGCGGGCGGCGGCGAACGTCCACTTCGCCGCGTCCTCGAAGTCGGCGACCGGCTTGTCCTCGAACCCGACGGTCACCGGCACGGCGGTGCTGATCTTGCCGACCTTGGCGGTGATCAGCCCGGACCCGGTGGCCTGCTTGGCCTTGACGGTGAAGTAGCCGTGCTCGGCGGCGGTCACCTCGAAGAGGTTCTTGTCGTAGCCGAGCGTGAGGTCGGCGGGCTCGATGGGCGCGGAGTTGCCGTTGCGGTCGTAGCCGACCACGCCGAACGTGGCCACGCCGTCCGCGCCCGGCATGCCGAGCCGGTCGGCGGTGGTGCCGAGCCGCTCCAGGGGCTGCAGGACGGTGAGGTCGAGGCTGCCCTTGGCCCCGCCGCGCGAGGCGGTGACGGTGGTCTGGCCGGGCAGCAGGGCGTGGAAGCGCCCGTCGCGGATGACGCCGTGGACCGCGGGGGTGGCCCGCCAGGACGGCGTGCCGGCCGCGGGGCCGTACGTCTCGTCGTATCCGGCGGCGGTCAGCCGCCTGGTGAGCCCGGGGAAGACGCGGTCGGGGCGGCCGCCGGCGACGGGCCCGACGCCGGGCGCCTTGGCCGGGTCGCTCGCGGTCTCCAGCCAGAAGCCCTTGAGCTTGCCGCTGCCTTCCGGCGCGTAGAGCGCCAGGCCGTTGGGCACGTGCCGCTCGCCGCCGTCGGAGGGGCTGTTCTCCACCTGGACGTCGGCCGAGCCCGGCTCGCGGGCGAGCATGGTGGAGGAGCCGCCGCCGTCGAGGTTGAGCGCGTCGGCGGCGCCGAGGTCGGCCATCATGGCGGCCAGCTCGTTGAGCGTGACGCCGCGGCTGTCGGCCTGGCGGCCGTCCACGGTCAGCAGGTACATCTTCCTGCCGTCGGCCGAGAACCCCACGGCGGTACGCGGGTGCGCGGCCGGATCGGCCGAGTTCTGCACGACGCCGTCCTTGACCAGCACCCAGTTGCCGCCGACGGCCGCCTTGACCGCGCTGCCGTCCGACGACTTCGGCTGGTACTTCACGTCCACGCGGTCGCCGGCCTTCAGCGCGGACAGCGCGCCGGCGCCCGCGTCGCGGCCCAGCAGGATCGTGGTCCCGGCGGGGATCGGGCCGGTGCCCGGCGAGGTGCGTACCTCGGAGACGACCCCGTCCACCAGGACGACCTCGGCGACGGACGCGGCGCCCTCGACGGCACGGGCCCGGTTGTAGGAGCCCCACAGCGGCGTGAACAGCCCGACGCCGCCGCCCTGCACGATCTGGTTGAACTGGGTGAGCGCGATCGGCGCGCCGCCGGTCGGCGTGGCGGTGCCCTCGAAGTACATCTTGAGCACGCGGCCGACGCCGTCGCCGGTGATCGCGACCGCGTTCTCGTGCCCGGCGACCGGCGACTGCACCAGCGTGCCGTCCTGGACGCCGATGCCCTGGGCGGCGCCGGAGTTGTTGATGTCGAAGAAGTCGCCGTTGACGGCGGCGACGGCGTGGGAGCGCTTGGCGGGGCCGGACAGCGGCTCGGTCTTGGACACCTCGCCGGAGTAGACGTAGTCGGCCTTGGCACCGCCCGCGCCCCCGGCCAGCTCGGCGGTGACGGCGTCGGCGCGCAGCCAGCCGAGCGCGTCGTAGGTGTCGAACGAGGTCAGCGAGATGCCCGGCGCGACCGGCCGGGTTCTCTTCGCCGTCTCCAGCCGTGGCTGCCCGGCGGCGGCGCGGGCGAGCAGCGTGGAGGGCGGCGGATAGGACGACGCCTCGAGCGCGTCCTCTGCGGGGGGTGCGGGATCGGCCTGGGCGGGCGCGGTCAGGGCCAGCGGGCCTAACACGAGCGCCGCGGCGGCCAGCATTCGGAGGGTCTGCACGACCGAACTCAATCGCTCGTGGATATAACTTTCAAGACTTAGGAGTGAACTAAAAGAAAATTTCAGATCTTGGCGGCGTCCGCCATGGGCGCGAGGATCGCCGCCCGCCGGCGGGTGCCGCCGGCCTACGCCTCGCCGGCGAGGACGTCGTCATGGCGGCCGCGCTCGTCCGCCGGGCTCCCGAGTGGCTCGTCCGGAGCCGGCAGCCGCACTCCCGCGTGCAGCACCAGCGGCACGGCCAGCGCGACGACCATGGACAGCACGGCGGTGCCCGAGTCGTTGACCAGCATGCCGACCACGCCGCTGACCAGCGCTCCGACGAGTCCGGCACGCAGCATGGGCGCCCGCGCGAACGCCTGGGGCACGACGCCCGCGCTGATCTGCCCGGGCCGCAGCACGGCGAAGATCAGGAAGGCCAGGCCGGCGATGACGATGGGCATGAGGTTCGGGGAGAGCATGGTGTTGAGCATCGCGCCCAGCTTGCGCGCGATCATGGGCAGGAACGTCCCGTCGATCACCTGTCCCACGAACCTGCCCAGGTGCGTCTGCGAGGCGGGCGGCCGCAGGTGGTCGAGCACCGCGATGACCGACACCGCGACCCCGCCCAGCACGCAGAACGCGGCCAGCTTCAGCACCGAGACCCGCTTGCCCGCCACGAGCAGCGCGGTGACGGCGATGCCCGGCACGAACGCGATCACGCCGCCGAAGTCGCTGCCCACGCCCGGCCAGCCCGCCAGCAGCATCGCGACCACGCCGAGCCCGGCGACCCCGGCCACGGCGGCGGTCCTGCGCCCGGCGCGTACGAGGTGCTGGGCCGCGATGGCGGTGACCATGAGCACGGCGGTGGCCAGCAGCGCGAACGGGATGTTGGCCAGCCCGTAGTAGCGCCCGCCGACCACGGCCGTGTAGCCCATCAGGCTGTCGAACTGCAGCGTCGTCCCCGTGAGCAGGTCGCCGACGAGCACGGCGGCGGTGGTCGCGGCCACCGCGGCGGGCGGGCCGAGCGGATCGCGCCGCCACGGCCCGAGCAGCGCGACGGACGCGATCACCGCCGCGCACGCCAGCACCCCGCCGATGAGCGTCGCCACGGGGTACGCGCTGCGCTCCCACGGCAGCAGGTTCACCGCGTACGTCGAGACGGGCACCGAGGCCAGCACGACGGCGGCCACCCCGACCAGGCCGAGTCTCGCCCGCCGCCGCAGCAGCAGGTAGGCCAGGACGTAGAAGGCGACCTGGAGAACGGCGAAGGCGGTGAAGAACACGCCGGTCGTGCCGCGTACGCTCGTGCCCGACACGTCGGAGATGCGCAGGTCCTCGGGCGTGGTCACGTCGCCGAGCCCCCACGGCTGCCCCACCACCGTCGAGGGCGGCGCGATGCCGGCCGCGGCCAGGATCGTGGGCGTGAGGTCGGGCAGGACCGTGATGTCGGCGCGCCTGGTCGAGTTCGTCTTCACCGACGGCCCGGAGACCTCGCCGGCCGAGCCGCCCTGCGGCGCGCCGGGCCGCTTCCACATCGCGGCCCGCAGGTGCGGGACGCCTCCGTGGTCGCCGATCCCGGCCAGCACGATCTCGGTGCCGGCGGGCAGCTTGGCCAGCACCTCGCCGATCTCGGCGTCGGCCTGGTGGGCCAGCTCCGCGCGCACCTTCGGCGCGAGCGGCTCGGGCGTCAGCGGCAGGATTGCGCCGTCTTGCAGGTAGGTCTCGACGAGGTCGGCCACGTCCACGGCCAGCACCCGGCAGCGCGACCAGTCGGCCAGGTCGGCGGGGCGGGCGGCGTACACGTCGACCCTGCCCTGCCGGTCGGCCAGCCCGAGCGCCGCCCCCTTCCCGATGGCGGTGGTGCACTGCCCGGCGGCGTGCACGGCCGTGCCGAGCGTGCCCGCGTAGGTGCCGTCGGTCAGCTCCAGCAGCCCGGGGACCTCGGCGACGACCGCGCCCCCGCCCTGGGCGACCGGCTCGGGCGGCAGCCCGCAGCGGCGCCCGACGGCCGAGCGCACGCCCGCCGACACGGTCAGCCACCCGTCGTAGGGGCAGGTCACGGTGCCCACGGTCTTGACCGACACGGATCCGAGCCCGCTCTGGCCGGCCAGCCGCCACAGATGGGGCGTGTTGGCGGGGTCGACGTCACTCCACATCAGCCCCGGCACCCCGATGAAGGCCACCCGGCCGCCGTCCGCCGCGCCCGTCGGGGCGGACGCCGACGCGGCGGCCGGAGCCGCCCACCACAGAGCGGCCGTCACCAGCAACAGCACCCACCTCACCGTCAGCCCCCATCCGGACGTGGCGCGCCTCACAGAACGCCGAAACCCTACCGTGAGGAGCGCTCAGGCGGCGGGCTTAATGGTGATCAAGCGGGTCAGCGCCTCGTCGTAGGCCGGGTCGAGCCAGTAGTCGGAGTGCCAGCGGGCCTCGGGCAGCGGCTCTCCTGGGGCGGGCCTGTGCGGGTCCCAGCAGAACCGGTCCACGCCGTCCTCGTGCTCCGGTCCGAGGGCGAGCGGGTCGACCCGGCCGAACACGGGCCCGCCGATGGGGTCGCTCAGCCGGTAGAGGTTGCACCAGGGCACCGACTCGCGGACGGCCCCGAGCCCGGGGGCCCCGAAGTAGGCGGGGAAGTAGGCGGCGTACAGGCGGCGCAGCGGCGAGCCGTGGGTGAGCAGCCGGACGCGGGCCCGCAGCTCGGGCTTGAGCTGCGGCACCAGCGCGGCGACGATGACGCTGCCCTGGCTGTGCCCGGAGAGCACGACCTCGTCCCGGTCGGTCCCGGCCAGCCTGCCGACGCGGGCGGCCAGCTCGGGGATGACGCGCTCGGTGTAGCAGGGCGGGGCCAGCGGGTGGATGGCCCTGGGCCAGAAGGTGGCGACGTCCCACAGGATCCCGATGGTCCTGCGCAGCCCGGGGTCGCGGTAGGTGCGCCGGCCGAGCAGCGCCAGGCCCACGACGACCGCCGTCATGGCCCAGCTCCCGGCCGAGGCGAGCAGCCCGGCGACGCCGCCGTCGGGGGTGTACAGCCGCAGCTGGTAGATCACGGTGACCGCGGCGGACCCGGCCACGCCGATGCCGGTGAGCACCGCCAGCACGAGCCCGGCGCGGTCGGTGAGGGCGGCGAGCGCCCACTTGCCCGCCACCTCGGGGGCGTCGCGCTCGCCGTAGTAGGCCACCAGCTCCGGGGCGAGCGCGCGGGCCGCCGCGCCTCTGATGAGGTAGAGGACGAGCCCCACGGCGAGCAACCCGGCGCCCAGCAGCGGCACCAGGGCCGCCGTCCACCAGACGGGGTCGTCGAGGAAGAGCGTGCGCGCCGGCGGCCCAGGCTCGGCCGAGGTGCCGGGGACGCCGAGGAACGTGGCGGTCCAGAACAGCACGCCGAGGGCCAGCACGTTCGCGCTGCCTGCGGCCACCATGAGGACGAACCAGGCGGCGATCCCGCCCATCGCCCGCGGCCTGGCCGGCTCGTCCCCCGCCCGGTCCATGCGGGCGAGCACGCAGGTGGCGACGAGGATGAACAGGCCGAGCGCGAGCGTGAGCCCGAGCTGGAACGCTCCAACACCGACGCCGGGAAGAGCGCGTTCGGTCGCCGCCGCGCCCGGCGGCATCCCGGACAGCGCCCGCCAGAGCGTGGCCAGGAACACCGCCGCGGTGGTCACCCGCAGCGCCTGGCACGCCCGGGTGGACCAGGCGGGGATCGGCTCGCCCGAATGCGGGTCCACCCTCCTGGCGATCCACGGCAGCACGACGAGCACCGCGGCGGCGAGTTGCACGCCCGCGTTGCCCACGGTCAGGGCCAGCCCCTCGGCGGTGCCCGCGAACGGCGCGGACACCGCGAGCCCGATGCCCGCGACCGCGAAGCAGACGTGCACGACCCGCAGCCGCCACACCGGCGCGGCGCCGTGCCAGAGCCGCGCCTGGGCCAGCAGCGGGCCGGCCTGCCCGTCGCCGCCGGGCGGGACGACCGCCCGCTCGTCCCGCCGCCAGGTGCGCCGCGCGATCCACCAGAGCAGGACGACGAGCAGCAGCGGGAGCAGGGAGGTGACCGCCAGCCGCTTCGACGGCTCCGCGCCCCACACCGTGCCCAGCCAGCGCAGCCAGCCGGGCGCCGTGTCGTGGGTGCAGGCCCGGCCCGCGGCGGTGCACTGCCAGCCGACGAGATCGACGCCGGCCCTGGTCACCGCGCCGACGAGGGTCCCCGTGAGCAGCAGGGCGAACAGCCGCTGCGCCGCCTCCGTCGCGTGCCGCAGCCGCCGGCCGCCCGGCGGTCTGGGCAGCATGAAGTAGGCCAGGTTCGCGAGCGAGAACGGCAGCAGGAGCAGCCACAGCGCGATCGTCCGGCCGCCCGAGGTGAGGCCGCCCCAGGCGTAGGCCTCCCGGTGGCGGGCGTGCGGCACGTCGGGGTGGTCGCCCGACGGCCGGCCGCCCGCCCACCAGCGGCGGTAGAACCCGGTGGTGCCGTCGCCCGCGACGAGCCGGGGGTGGGGATGGTTGAGTATGCCCGCGGGCGGTGTCCCGGAGACTCCGTGCACGCGTAGCTCGGTCACGCCTTCGCAGGTCTCGTCCAGGAATCCGTCCATGTGACCATGATCCCGCCGAGACTGCAACCACGTACAGTGACCGATTGGTTACTCAAGCGAGCGCCGCGTAGGCGCCCGCCCGGCTCATCAGCTCGTCGTGGGTGCCGATCTCCTCGATCCGGCCGCAGCCGTATGTCGGGAGGGAGGTCACGACTTCGTGGCGCCGGCCGTGAGCCCGGTCACGAGATGCCGCTGGACCAGCAGGAACACCGCGCCGGCCGGGATGGCGATGAGCACCGCCGAGGCGGTCATCAGCCCCCAGTCCGACCAGTGCTGGCCGATGAACTGCTGCAGCCCCGCGCCCAGCGTGCGCTGCTCGTCGCCGGTCATGAACACGGTGGCGTAGCCGACCTCGCCCCACGCGGTCATGAAGCAGTAGAACGCGGTCACCGCGATCCCGGGCCTGGCCAGCGGCAGCACCACCCGCGAGAAGGTGCCGAACGGGGTCAGCCCGTCCACCATCCCGGCCTGGTCGATCTCGATCGGCACGGTGTCGAAGTAGCTCTTCATCATCCAGGCGCAGAACGGCACCGCGATCGTCATGTAGGCGATCACCAGGCCGGGGATCTGGTTCAGCAGGCCCAGACCGGCCATCAGGTTGTAGAGCGGCACGATCAGGATGGCCACGGGGAACATCTGGGTGATCAGCAGCAGCCACATCACGCCACGGTGCCCGGGGAAGCGGAACCTGGAGACCGCGTAGCCGGTGGTGGCGGCCAGGAACACGCCCAGCACCATGGTCAGCCCGGCCGCCAGCACGCTGTTGAGCAGCCAGCGGGGAAACTCGGTGGCGGTCAGCACCCGGGCGTAGTTGTCCAGCGACGGCTGGTCGAAGAACGTCAGCTCGGCCGACAGCCAGCCGTCGCGCGGCTTGAGCGAGGTCAGCACCAGCCAGACGATCGGGAACAGCGAGATGACCACCGCCAGCAGCAGTCCCGCGTGCAGGCCGATGGAGGCCAGCGGGCCGCGCTCGCCGCGCCGCCGCGCCCTCGGGGCGGCGGGGGCGGCCGGAGTCGTGGGGGC
>NZ_VCKX01000303.1 GCF_005889725.1 Nonomuraea zeae | reverse complement strand
GGGCATGGACGACCTGGCGGCGCTGTTCGCCGCGTCGGGGGTGGGCGAGCCGACGTTCGAGGCGATGAGCTCGTTCGCCGCGGGGTGGGCGGAGAAGAGCTTCGCGCCGATCGCGGAGCTTCAGTGCGAGGATCCGCTGACGGGGCTGGTCACGGTGGCGTACCTGCGTACCCGGCTGGCGCAGCTCTATCGGGGGTCGGCGGCGGGCTCGTGCCTGGTGGTGGCCGAGCCGGCCGAGTGGGCGGAGGAGCTGGCGGAGCGGCTGGCCACGGCTCTGAACCTGGCCACCGCGCTGCGCAGGGCCTTCCCCGGGGACGAGACGCTCACGCTGCTCGCGCCCACGCGGGTGGGGGTGCTGGCCAGATCCGACGAGCGGCTGCCGGACAAGGTGGCGCGGCTGCGGGCCTCGGAGATCTTGTACGGCCGGCGTCCCCGGGTGCGGGTGCGGCCTCTGCCCAGGGCGTACGGGCAGGCTCTCGCTCTGGTCAGGACCCTAAGCTTGGACGCATGACGGATCGCGACAACCTGCTGGCCGAGATCAAGACCAAGGCCGTCGTCCACGGCAAGGTCACCCTTTCTTCGGGCCTGGAGGCGGATTTCTACCTCGACCTGCGCCGGATCACGCTCGACGGCGTGGCCGCGCCCATCATCGGCCGGGTGATGCTCGACCTGACCGCCGACCTCGACTATGACGCGGTGGGCGGGCTCACGCTCGGGGCGGATCCCGTGGCGGGCGCGATGCTGCACGCGGCGGCGGCGCGCGGGCGCACGCTCGACGCGTTCGTGGTGCGCAAGGCGCAGAAGGCTCATGGGATGCAGCGCAGGATCGAGGGGCCTGACGTCAAGGGCCGGCGGGTGCTCGCGGTCGAGGACACCTCGACGACCGGCGCCTCGCCGCTGACGGCAGTGGAGGCGCTGAAGGAGGCGGGGGCCGAGGTGGTGGCCGTCGCGACGATCGTCGACCGGGGCGCGCGGGAGCGGATCACCGCCGAGGGCCTCGACTACCGCACAGCCTTCACCCTCAAGGACCTCGGCCTGTAACCGGCGCGGGCGCGATCGACAGGGCCGGAGCCGAAGACCGGCCGCCGGCCGGGTCAGCCGCTCGCGGCCTTGGCGGTGAAGGCTTCGCGGGCGCCGGCCTTGCCCTGCTCGCGCGGCTTGCCGTTCTCGGTGACCCGGACCGTGCTCGCGTCGCTGAGCACGACGTCGAGCTCGGGCTCGAAGTAGCTGACCTCCTCGCCCCTGCTCATCTCGCGATACTGCAGCACGTCCCCGCCCGGCACGCGTACGGTGACCAGCGGGCAGGTCTCGGCCACGCACTCGATGCGCACGGTCGGCACCTGGGCCGTGGCCTCGGTGGCGGCGTCGGCGGTGGTCGTGGCGGCGGAGGCGCGCACGCGCTCACGCTCGGGCTGCGACTGCGCGCCGAGCGAGCCGAGCAGCGCGCGGCCGCCGATGACCAGAAGCGTCACCACGGCCCCGACTGCCACCACGGCGAGCGCCAGGCGGGCGAGGCCCATCGGATCTGACCTGTGGCGTCCCACAGTGGGCAGCGTACCCTCTGGTAATCCCGCGTTCCCGCTTCCGGCGGCCACCGATCAAGGCGGCCGGCGAGAGCGGACGGTCAAAGCACGCGAACGGTGCCCATTGCCGGCGCCGCGAGGGCGGGTCGTGGTTACGGCACGCGGTGGTGCTTGCCGCTGGGCATGGCGAGAGCCTTGGCCGCCCGGCGGTTCTTGACGACCTCGACGAAGATCGGGATCAGCGAGATCAGCACGATGAGGAAGACGCCCGGCAGGATGTACTTGTCGATCTGCTTGGGATCGACCTTGCTGCCGAGGAAGTGGCCCAGCAGGAGCAGGCCCTCGACCCACACGACGCCGCCGATGACGTTCCAGAGCAAGAAACGCTTGGCCGGCATCTCCAGCACGCCCGCGACGGGATTCATGAACGTCCGCACGATGGGCACGAACCTGGCCAGAATCACGGCTTTGGCCGGACCGAACTTCTCGAAGAACTCCTCGGCCCGCACCACGTGCTCGCGCTTGAACAAGCGCGAATCTGGTTTGTCGAAGAGTTTGCGGCCGAATCTGGCCCCGAGGAAATGGCCGAGCTGGGCGCCCGCGATCGCGCACAGGGGTGTGCCGATCAAGAGCACCGGGAACGACAGCGGCGCGATGCCCATTCCCTGCGCCACCGAGGCCGAGCTGAAAATCCCCGCGGCCACCAGCAGCGAGTCACCGGGCAAGAAGAACCCGAGCAGCAAACCCGTTTCAGCGAAGATGATGGCGAGAACACCGACCGTGGCGAAAGCGCCGAGAATCGTGAGCCACCACGTCGGGTCGAGGAGATTCCAAAGCCAGTCCACGCCGAGAGCCTACCCGTAGCGGAGCTGCGGGACATGACCAACAACCACGCGTCGTCTCTACCCCACAGGGTAGTGAGCCGGGATACTGGCCCTGGCGCGAAGCAGTTACTTCTCAGGGAGATGAATCATGCCTATTGCGACTCCAGAGGTCTACGCCGAGATGCTCGACCGGGCCAAGGCGGGCGGGTTCGCCTACCCGGCGATCAACGTGACCTCATCGCAGACGTTGAACGCCGCCCTGCGCGGCTTCGCCGAGGCGGAGAGCGACGGCATCGTCCAGGTCTCCACGGGCGGCGCCGAGTTCCTCTCTGGTGCGACGGTCAAGGACATGGTCACGGGCGCGACGGCACTGGCCGAATACGCGCGGGTGGTGGCCGCCAAATATCCCGTGACGGTGGCGCTGCACACCGACCACTGCCCCAAGGACAAGCTCGACGGCTTCATGCGGCCGCTGATCGACATCTCCCTGGAGCGGGTGGCCAAGGGCCTCGACCCGCTGTTCCAGTCGCACATGTGGGACGGCTCCGCCGTGCCGCTCGACGAGAACCTCGAGATCGCCAAGGAACTCCTGGAGAAGTGCGCCCGGGCGCGGATCATCATGGAGATGGAGATCGGCGTGGTCGGCGGCGAGGAGGACGGCGTCGTCGGCGAGATCAACGAGAAGCTCTACACGACGCCCGAGGACGCGCTGGCCACCGCCGAGGCCGTCGGCATCGGTGACCACGGCCGCTACATGCTCGCCGCCACCTTCGGCAACGTGCACGGCGTCTACAAGCCCGGTCACGTCAAGCTGCGCCCGAGCGTGCTGAAGGAGATCCAGGACGCGGTCGGCGCGAAGTACGGCCAGGACAAGCCGTTCGACCTGGTCTTCCACGGCGGCTCCGGCTCGCTGCTCGAGGAGATCCACGAGGCCATCTCGTACGGCGTCGTCAAGATGAACGTCGACACCGACACGCAGTACGCCTTCACCAGGCCGATCGCGGACCACATGTTCCGCAACTACGACGGCGTGCTCAAGGTGGACGGCGACGTGGGCAACAAGAAGACCTACGACCCGCGGGCGTACGGCAAGGCCGCCGAGGCCGGGATGGCGGCCCGCGTCACCGAGGCCTGCCAGCACCTGAAGAGCGCCGGGACGAAGCTGTCCGCCTGACGGGAGACCGCCCGTCCGGCCGCCGCCGGAAGCCCCCTCCGGGCAGGAGCGTGGCGGCGGCCGATGGCACGGGCGTCTCATCAGTAGCCACTTCGGTGGCCCGGCGGGTATGACTTGTCCTATGGATAACCTTCTCGCCGGGCCGCCCCCGACTCACCTGCCGGACCTGCCCGAGGCCCGGGAGGCGCTCGAAGCAGGTGCCAAGGCCTCCGACGTGGCGGCCCGATTCCCCGCCTTCCCGGCGGCGTGGGCCGCGCTGGCGGAGGAATACTTCGCCCAGGGGCACGCCGTCACCTCCTACGCCTTCGCCCGCACGGGCTACCACCGCGGGCTTGACCAGCTGCGCCGCAGCGGCTGGAAGGGCCACGGGCCCATCCCCTGGGAGCATGAGCCCAACCGCGGCTTCCTGCGCTGCCTGTACGCGCTGTCCAGGGCCGCCCAGGCGATCGGCGAGAAGGACGAGGCCGAGCGGTGCGTGCAGTTCCTCAAGGACAGCACGGGGAGCGGGTACGACGCGCTGTCCAAGGGGTAGCCCTTGGGACGAATAGGCATACTCGGGTAGTCTCTCTACGCAAGAGCCCCTGTCGCGCTTGCGCCAGGGGTTTCGTTTTGTGCTCGGGAGACTGAACCATGCCGGCTGCCGTTCTCGTTGGAGCCCAGTGGGGCGATGAGGGCAAGGGCAAGGCCACCGACCTGCTCGGTGGCGACGTCGACTACGTCGTCCGCTACCAAGGTGGCAACAACGCGGGTCACACCGTGGTCATCGGGGACCAGAAATACGCGTTGCACCTGCTACCCACGGGGATCCTGTCACCCGACGTCGTGCCGGTGATCGGCAACGGCGTCGTCATCGACCCGGGGGTCCTGCTGAGCGAGATCGACGGCCTGGTCGCGCGGGGCATCTCCGCCGAGCGGCTGCTGATCTCCTCGAACGCGCATTTGATCATGCCGCACCACAAGGCGCTCGACAAGGTGACCGAGCGCTACCTGGGCAAGGCCAAGATCGGCACCACGGGACGCGGCATCGGGCCGGCGTACGGTGACAAGATCGCCCGGATGGGCGTGCGCGTGCAGGACCTGCTCGACCCGGGCATCCTCGCGAAGAAGATCGAGGTCGCCCTGACCGAGAAGAACCAGGTGCTGACCAAGGTCTACAACCGCCGCGGGATCGACCCGGAGGCGGTGCTGGAGGAGTACCTCGCCTACGCCGAGCGCCTCAAGCCGCACATCGCCGACACCTCGCTGGTGCTGTCGAAGGCGCTGGACGAGGGCAAGTTCGTGCTGCTGGAGGGCGGCCAGGGGACGCTGCTCGACATCGACCACGGCACCTACCCGTTCGTCACCTCCTCCTCGCCCACCTCGGGCGGAGCGTGCGCGGGCGCGGGCATCCCGCCGAACCGGCTCACCAAGATCATCGGCATTCTCAAGGCGTACACGACGCGGGTGGGCTCCGGCCCCTTCCCGACGGAGCTGACCGACGAGATGGGCGACTGGCTGCGGACGACGGGCGGCGAGTACGGCGTCACCACCGGCCGCAACCGGCGCTGCGGCTGGTTCGACGCGGTCATCGCCCGGTACGCGACCCGGATCAACGGGATCACCGACTACTTCCTCACCAAGCTCGACGTGCTGTCGGGGCTGGAGCGGATCCCGGTGTGCGTGGCCTACGAGGTGGACGGGGTGCGGCACGACGAGATCCCCATGACCCAGACCGACTTCCACCACGCGGTCCCGGTCTACGAGGACTTCCCCGGGTGGCAGGAGGACATCTCCAGCGCCAAGTCGTTCGAGGACCTGCCGCCGAACGCGCAGGCGTACGTGCGGACGCTGGAGGAGATGAGCGGCGCGCCGATCTCGGCCATCGGGGTGGGCCCCGGCCGGGACCAGACCGTGGTGGTCCGGCCGCTCGTCTGAGCAGCACGTGGGGCCTCCGGAGACGGCGGCCCCACCACGGCCCGGGGACGGGGAGTCAGTGCTTCAGGACCGCCGCGGTCACCGGGGTGCGGAGCTTCCAGCCGAGGGTCTCGTACAGAGCCTGGCCCTCGGCGGTGGCCACCAGCACGCCCGTGTGCGCGCCCGCGGCGGCGGCCGTCGTCGCGAGCATCCGCATGATGACCGTGCCGAGGCCGCGGCGGCGATGGCCGCTCGCGGTCTGCACCTGGTCCACGACCGCCGTCCGGCCCGCCATCGCGAACTGGCCGCGCGCCGCGACCTCGCCCGCCGCCGTCAGGAGGCGGGCCACCGTGACGCCGGCCCTCGTGGTGACGGCCGGCGTGTAACCGGCCGGGGGCGCGGGGTTCCAGTGGGCGTAGGAGGTCCTGCGGGCGGCGGGGCCGACGGACAGGGACGTGGTCATCATGAACTCCGGGTCCTGGACGGACCACCGCTCGGGTAGCAGCGGGGTCACGACCGCCGCGGGGGCGCAGAGCTTGAGCCAGGTGCCGGGCGTGGTGAGGGCGCCGGTCAGGCGCTCGATGGTGGCCGGCGTCGGGTCGGGGACGATGTGCCTGGCCACGTGACCGGGAAGGCCGACGTCCACCCGCAGGCCCCACGGTTCGCGTACGGGGGGCGGAGTCTGGCGGGAGATCACCCAGCCGTCGACCCATGCCCGAACTGTTGCCGGATGGACCGTTTTGAGAGCCTCCGTCATGCTGTCCAGCTTATTGCAAGATAGTTGCATTTATCGTCAATAAGGCCAGTACACAATGGGTAACCCGGCTTCGACCGGCGAACGGGCGTAGCAGGATAAAAAGGACACGGCGTGGCACTGCCTTGTCATGGCCCCGGCCAGGTAGGGTCCCGGGTGTGCGCGTTGAGATACATGGTCACCGGGGGGCTCGTGGCCTCTGGCCGGAGAACACCCTGCCGGGGATGAGCCGCACGATGGAGCTCGGCGTGCATGCGCTCGAGCTCGACGTCGCGCTCACCGCCGATCGACGCCTCGTGCTCACGCACGACCTCACGGTCTCCGCGGTGACCAGCGCCGACCGGCGACCGGTCCACGCGGGCGATCCGCTCTTCCCCTACGTCGGGAAGCCGATCAACTCGCTGACCCTGGCGCAGCTGCGCATGCTGGACGTCGGCGTGCGGCTGCCGCGCCACCCCGACGACCCTTTCGCGCTCACGCAGTTCCCCATGCCCGAAACCCGGATGCCGACGCTCGGCGCGGTGCTGGGGCTGGTCAACGCTTATGAGGCGGAGGGCGTACGCCTGCACGTCGAGCTGAAGTCCGACCCGACCAGGCCCGAGCTGACCTCCGACCCCGAGATGTTCACCGAGATGGTCGTCGAGGAGCTCGACCGGCACGGGCGGCTCGGCAACGCGGCCGTGCTGAGCTTCGACTGGCGGATCATCGCGCACGCCGCCAGGCTGGCGCCGGGCGCGCGCCGGTTCGCGCTGATCGAGCTGGACACCCTGCACTGGCACGACGACCTGGGCGACGACGTGCCGGCCGCGGCGCGCGAGGCTGGGGCCACCACGCTCTCGCCCGAGCACCTCATGGTGGACGAGGCGCTAATGGCGCAGGCCGCGGCGGCCGGGCTCGACGTGGCGGTGTGGACGGTCAACGAGGCCGCTCTGGCCGGGCGGATGCTGGACCTGGGGGTGGCCGGGATCGTGACGGACTATCCCGATCGCATGCGCGAGGTATGGCGGGAGCGCGGGCTGGAGCTGCCCGACCCCGTCGGCCCGCTCAAGCCCGTGGGCGTCTGATCCCCCAAGGCTGACCCCTGCGGCTGACCCCTGCGGCAGACCCCTGCGGCAGGCCCCTGCGGCTGATCCTCCCGCGGCCGGTCCGCTACGGCTGGTCCCCCGCGGCGCCCCGCGGCGCGGTCAGAGCCAGCCGTTGCGGCGGAAGCCTCTGTGCAGGAGCACGCAGGCGGTGACCATCACGGCCAGCACCGCCGGATAACCCCAGACCTGCTTGGTCTCCGGCATGAAGTCGAAGTTCATGCCGTAGATGCCGGCGATCATCGTGGGCACCGCCAGGATGGCCACCCAGGACGAGATCTTGCGCATGTCCTCGTTGGCCAGGGCGTTCGAGCGGGCCAGCGCGGCCTGCAGTATCGAGCTGCACAGCTCGTTCGAGGACTCCACCTGCTCGCACACGCGGGACAGGTGGTCGCCGACGTCGCGGAAGTATTCGCGCATCTCCGACGGGACGACGCGGCGCTGGGGCAGCGCGGACAGCGGCGCCCGCAGCGGCGTGATGGCCCGCTTCATCTCCAGCATCTCCCGCTTGAGCTGGTAGATCCGGTTGATGTCGCGGGAGCTGACGTCGGCGAACACCGTCGCCTCGACCTCTTCCAGCTCCAGCTGCATGAGGTCGGCCACCTGGAGGTACTGGTCGACCACGTGGTCGGAGATGGCGTGCAGGACGCCCGCCGGGCCGCGGTTCATCAGCTTGGGCTTGTCCTCAAGGCGCTCGCGGACCAGCGTCAGCGGGCAGTGCCGGCCGTGCCGCACGGTCACCACGAAGTCCGCGCCGAGGAACACCATGATCTCGCCGGTCGCGATGATCTCGCTGGTGGCGGTCAGCTCGTCGTGGTCGAGGTAGGCGATGGTCTTGAGCACCATGAACAGCGACTCGCCGTACCGCTCGACCTTCGGCCGCTGGTGCGCCTTGACGGCGTCCTCGACGGCCAGCGGGTGCAGGCCGAACACCTCGGACAGCCACTCCACCTCGGGGGCCTCCGGCTCGTGGAGCCCGACCCAGAGGAAGGCGTTGGTGCCGTCGGAGGTCTTGTTGTGCTCGCGTACGAGGTCGAGTGCCTCGACGATGCTCGTGGCGGAGACCTTCTTACCCTGAACATACGCACCGAACTCGACAATGGAGTCGACAGGCGGCACGCAGACCTCACGCACCGGCTTCTGGGGCGAGTGCGCGAGCCGTGAGGGCATGGCAGGGTGACGGTTGATGCGACGGAAGAGCGTGGACGAGCGCATGGCAGTCCCTTTCCGCCCGACCTGGCACGCTCCACGCGCGATGAAAAGTCACCTCAATCGACACAAATGCGTGGAGGCACGATCAGGCTGCCGGATTGGAGTGGTCGGGGGTACACCGGCTGTACGTGTGGAAGCACGTACTGCTGGGATCACCAGGATTCATCCCGGACCACCTCCAATCACACGGGACGCCGCAAAGCCGCCTCAACTTACCACAGGCGGATGAACGCATCTGACGATACTCGTCAGGAGGCGTTCGGCTCAGGTAGAACTCCACAAACATCGCGTCGTATTCCGGTATTCGGTGTGCCGGTGACCGGCAGCGTGCGCTCGGCGGCGGGCCTGCGACAATGGGGCGCGTGCGCGTTCTAGTCATTGGTTCCGGAGGGCGTGAGCACGCCCTGTGCCGCTCTCTCAAGCTCGATCCCCAGGTCAGCGAGCTCCACTGTGCTCCTGGCAACCCAGGCATCGAGGAGGTCGCGACCGTCCATCCCGTCGATCCCGTCGATCCGGAGCAGGTGGCCGCGCTGGCCGCCCGGCTCGGGGTCGATCTCGTCGTGGTGGGGCCCGAGGCACCGCTCGTGGCGGGGGTGGCCGACGCCGTGCGGGAGGCGGGCATCGCCTGCTTCGGCCCGTCCGGCGAGGCGGCCATGATCGAGGGCTCCAAGGCGTTCGCCAAGGAGATCATGAAGGCGGCCGACGTGCCGACCGCGCGGGCCAGGGTCTGCCTCACCGAGCAGGAGGCGGCGGAGGCGCTCGACGAGTTCGGGGCCCCGTACGTCGTCAAGGACGACGGGCTGGCCGCCGGCAAGGGCGTCGTCGTCACCGACGACCGGGACCAGGCGCTCGCCCATGCCCGTGCCTGCGGGCGCGTGGTGATCGAGGAGTTCCTCGACGGGCCCGAGGTGTCGCTGTTCGCGCTCTGCGACGGGAGCACCGCCGTGCCGCTGCAGCTCGCGCAGGACTTCAAGCGCGCCTACGACGGCGACGCGGGGCCCAACACCGGCGGCATGGGCGCCTACACGCCGCTGCCGTGGGCTCCCGAAGGGCTCACCGACCAGGTCATGCGGGAGGTCGTGCACCCGACGATCGCCGAGCTGTCCCGGCGCGGGCTCCCCTACCAGGGCGTGCTCTACGTGGGGCTGGCGCTGACCTCGAAGGGGCCGAAGGTGATCGAGTTCAACGCGCGCTTCGGCGACCCGGAGACGCAGGTGCTGCTCGACCGGCTGGAGACGCCGCTCGGCGGGCTGCTGATGGCCTCCGCGACCGGGGAGCTGGGGCTCGACCCGGTGTTCAAGCCCGGCTCGGCCGTGACGGTGGTGATCGCGGCGGAGGGCTATCCCGAATCGCCCGTCAAGGGTGACGTGATCACGGGGGTGGAGCCGACCGAGCACGCCTACGTGGTGCACGCCGGCACGAAGCGGGCCGGGGGCGACCTCGTCTCGAACGGCGGGCGGGTGCTGAACGTGGTCGGCAGCGGGCCCGACCAGGACACCGCGCGGCGTAACGCGTACGAGCTGGTCGCGCGGATCGAGCTGCGCGGCTCCTTCCACAGGACGGACATCGCCCCGTGAAACACCTGCACTCCGGAAAAGTACGCGACCTCTACGAGACCGACGACGGCCTGCTGCTGATGGTCGCCTCCGACCGCATCTCCGCCTTCGACCACGTGCTGGAGCCCGGCATCCCCGACAAGGGGGCCGTGCTCACGCAGATGTCGCTGTGGTGGTTCGACCAGCTCAAGGACGTCGTGCCCAACCACATCGTGTCGCGGGGCGACGACGCGCGCAGCGTGCTGTGCCGGCCGCTGACGATGGTGCAGGTCGAATGCGTGGCCCGGGGCTACCTGACGGGCTCGGGGCTGGTCGACTACCGGCGCGAAGGGGTCGTCTCCGGCGTACGCCTGCCCGAAGGGCTGGAGGACGGCTCGCGGCTGCCCGAGCCGATCTTCACCCCGTCCTCGAAGGCGCCGATGGGCGAGCACGACGAGCCGATCACCTACGAGCAGGTGGTCGCGGAGGTCGGCGAGGAGACCGCCGCCGAGCTACGGCGGATCACGCTGGCCGTCTACACGCGAGGGGCGGAGATCGCCCGCGAGCGGGGCATCATCGTGGCCGACACCAAGATCGAGCTGGGCTGGGACGCCGACGGCGTGCTGACGCTGGGCGACGAGGTTCTGACACCCGACTCCTCGCGCTTCTGGCCGGCCGACGAGTGGCAGCCGGGACGTGCGCAACTCGCCTTTGACAAGCAATTTGTACGCGATTGGCTACTATCGCCCGAATCCGGATGGGACAAATCCTCCGGAAACCCCCCACCTCGACTTCCTGACCACATCGTCGAGCGCACGAGGCAGCGATACCTAGAAGCGTATGAGCGCGTCACGGGGTCTTCCTTTAGCGGATGATTCGGCTGGGTCATGTGGTGTTACCGACTACTGTTGGCCCGATCGAGCCTCACCGTTGATTTCAAGGAGCCGCACGAATGGTCCGTTACCGCGTGCGCGGTGGCAACGCACTGCGTGGAACCGCGTTCATCCAGGGCGCGAAAAACGCCGTGTTGCCGATGATCGGTGCGGCTCTGCTCGCCGCGAAAGGCCGTACCGTTCTGCGCAACGTGCCGATCATCGAGGACGTCCGCAGGGCGGTCGAGCTGGCCGAGGCCGTCGGTGCGTATGTCGAGCTGCACGAGTCCGAGCGCACGCTGGTCATCGACGCCTCCCGGCTGACGAGCGCCGTGCTGCCGGCCGAGATCGCGCGGCGGTTCAGGGGCTCGGTCCTGTTCACCCCCGCGCTGCTGCACCGCCTGGGCGAGGCCATCGTGGAAGGGGTCGGCGGCTGCAATCTCGGCAGCCGCAACCTCGACTTCCACTACCTGGGCTACAAGCGGCTGGGCGCGATCGTCGACGAGGGTGAGACCGTCATCCACGTCAAGGCGTCGGGGCTGACCGGCGCGACCCTCTACCTCGACACCCCGTCCCACACCGGCACCGAGAACCTCATCATGGCCGCCGCCCTGGCCAGGGGCACCACGGTGATCGAGAACGCGGCGCTGGAGCCCGAGGTGCTCGACGTCATCGACCTGCTCACCAAGATGGGCGCGCGGATCAGCGGCGGCGGCACCGGGTTCATCACCGTGGAGGGCGTGGAGGAGCTGCACGCGGTCGAGCACACGGTGATGCCCGACCGGCTGGACGCGGGCGTGTTCGCGATGGCCGGGGCGATCACCGGCGGCGAGCTCAACCTCGTCGGCACCGGGCTCGACCTGGGCGTCGTCCGTTACAAGCTTGAGCAGATGGGCGTGGAGTTCGCCCGCCAGGGCGCGGTGCTGAGCGTGCGCAGCGGGCGTACGCTGCGGCCGATCAACATCATCACCGACACCTATCCCGGCTTCGCCACCGACCTGCAGTCGCCGATCATGACGGTCGCGGCGCTGGCCGAGGGCACCAGCTACATTCACGAGCGCATCTTCGACGGCCGATTCGCGCTGGCCGGCGAGCTGAACAAGATGGGCGCGAATGTGGAGGTCGACGGCAACCGCGCCATCGTGCGCGGCCGGACCCCGCTGACCGGGGCCCAGGTGACGGCGCACGATCTGCGCTCCGGAATCGCACTCGTACTCGCCGGTCTGGCGGCCGAGGGAGAGACCGTGATCGAGTCTGGATACCTGATCGATCGCGGTCACGCACATCTCGCGGCGCGAATGCGCGCGCTCGGCGCGGACATTACACGAGAGATTTCCGAGCGCTAAAAAACGCCGGAAAAACCTCGTTGAGCTGCTAGGACATCTTGACGGGCGGTCAACCAGAACGGCTTTCCGGAAAAGTCGGGCGTGACATTACGGCCCCCGCGAGCGATCGTTCCAAAAGAGAGCACTGCAACGGACGGCAGGATGGGACGAACATTGGTCGAGAGGGCCGAAGAAACTCCCCGAGTGTCACGCCCGGGCGCTATGACACCGGACCTCACCATCGGCGTGGTCGGACCACACGACCTGGTCGAGCGAGTCATGTTGATGGGTCACGCAGCGGCACCGCTGCCGTGCCGCCTGGTGGCGGCGGCCTATCGTGACGAGCAAGAGGCTCCGGACAAGGTGACGCGGCTCGGTCCCGGTGTCGATGCATGTCTTTTCGCCAGCCCGGTCCCTTATGACCTGGCCAGGCGTTCAGGTGTGCTGACGATGCCCGCGACGTACGTCCAACTCGGTGGAGCAGCACTGGTGGCGGCGCTGGCCAAGGCGGCGCTCGACACCCGCATGGACCCCCAGAGGGTCAGCATCGACGTGGTCAGCAGGGCTGATGTCGAGGAGGCGTACACCGACCTCGGCATCCCGGCCACGGACGTGCACAGCCGCGACGAGCCGGGAGCCACCGGCACGATCGCGGCCTACCATGAACGCCTCGCCCGGCAGGGTGCGACCACGGGGGCGCTGACGTGCCTGCCCGCGGTGGCCGAACGCCTGCACGCGGCGGGCGTTCCGGTCATCAGGATCAGGCCGACCTCCGCGGCGGTCCGTACGGCGCTGCACACCGCGGCGCTGCTCGGGGCGCATCACCGGCTGGAGGAGTCGCAGCTCACCGTGGTGCTGGTGGAGGTGCCGACGCTGCGCGAACCTGTGCGCCGCGCCGCCCCCCGCTACTGGCGCGACGAGCTGCGGCTGTCGCTGCACCGGCTCCTGGTCCAGGAGGCGAACCGGATCAACGCCACCGTCTGGCCGATCGACGATCACAGCTACCTGGTCACGGCGACCAGGGGCTCGATCACGGCGGCCACCGACGGGTTCAGGGTGTTGCCGTTCGCGGCCAGGATCAGGGACGAGCTGGGGCTCGCGGTCGAGGTCGGTGTGGGGATGGGGCGCACGACGCACGACGCGGAGTCACACGCCCGGGCCGCGCTGGCCCGCACGCAGGCGGGCAAGCAGGCACAGGGGTTCGCGGTGGATCGCGAGGGACGGGCACTCATCCCGGCCCCGCGTATGCCGCCCACGGGCTCCACCGCGCTCAAGCCCAAGGGCGTGGAGGTGCTGGCCAGGCTGGCGGCCAAGCTCGAAGGCGGCGACACGGTGGTCGACGCGGAGGGCGCGGGCAAGATGCTCGGGGTGACGCCTCGCACGGCTCGGCGATTGCTGCGCACGTTGGTTGACGAGGGACTTGCGTGGCCGCTTCCGCCGAACCGTACGCCGCAGCCCGGGCGTCCACGGCAGCTCTACCGGCTGATCGTGGAGAAGCTGGGCCCACGCTGATCGCGTTGCGCGCGATCGGCGGGCTCGGGTCCTTGGCTCCGCGCTGAGCGGAGCCAAGGCCCAGGTGCGGGTCCGCCGTCCCCCTTCCCGTTCCACGGGCGGCGGACCATAACCCCCCAGTGCCTTCTTTACGGCAGAGCCAACCTGGCACCAGCCGGCGCACCCGGCCGCGGGGTCTCCAGAATGACTCCCGAGGACGGGCCACCGTCCTCGGCCTGCCGGGTGGTTCACCGGTGGCGTGTGGTGGTTCGGGGGTTTTGCGTGACCTGTGGAGGGCACTGGCATTGACGGGCCGTGTCAACTTTGCGAATTAGAGCATTGACTCTTGTGAACTTATTGGTTGACCCGTGTAGATGCGGGTATGTTCTCCCACGCCCCCGATCGACGGGATTCGGACGGGGGCACCAAAATTTTCCGGCGCCGGACTTCCGCCCAGCCGCGTTGAGACGCCCGCGCCGTCGCTCGACCCTCCGCCCCTCGTGGTCCAGACCCCGGATCCACGCCGTCCGGCGTCGCCCCAGAGCCCGAGAGAGGGTGTTCTTGGTACCGATTGGGCGGGTTTAGGGCTGATCCACCGCACTATTGCGGGCTTGATGTTTGATGCTCTGGTTTGGGAGGGGTCTGCGCGGGGCTGTGGGG
>NZ_VCKX01000302.1 GCF_005889725.1 Nonomuraea zeae | reverse complement strand
AGATGTGTATAAGAGGCAGGCCCCCACATGGGGCGTACGGCGGCCTTCCTGCGCCGCTGTCGCGTCTCCCTCGGCCCCGACATGGCCCTGGCCAGCTCCACGGCCCGGGTCCGCTCGTCCACCGGCCGGTCACCGAGATGCGCGGGCCTCGCCGCCCGAAGCTCGTCAATGGGGTTCATGACCACTCCTCACTGAGGTTCCGCACGTGGGGCCTGGACGACGTCTGCGCTGCTCCGGGACGCCTGGCGGAGTCAGGGACCCCGCCGTCGGCGGGCCCGGCCTCCATCTCCTGCTTGAGCCGCTTGCGCGCCCGGTGCAGCCGCACCCGGTACGCCGCCGACGAGCACCCGATGACGTGGGCGGCCTCCTTGGGGGACAGCCCGTGCCACGCGACGAGGACGAGGATCTCCCGGTCGTCCTCCGGCAACGCGGCCAGCGCCCGCAGCACCCCCATCCGCTCGGTCACCAGATCGGCCACGTCCCCCTCGGTCCACGCCCGCAGCTCGGCCGCGAGCGCCTCCCTGCGGAGCTCCGCGCGCACGTTGTCCCGCAGCACGTTGCGGGCCACGCCGAGCAGCCATGGGAGCGCCGGCTCGGGCACGTCGTCGAGCCGGCGCCAGGCGATCGCGAACGTCTCGCTCACCACCTCGTCCGCGACCTGCCGTCCCGCGCGACTGACCACGTAGGCCCACACACGTTGCCGGCATTCGTCGTACATGCCGGTGAACCGGTGCGCATCATCCGTCACCGCCCAGCCCCTTCGTTCCGGATGCGTTCTTCTGACATCAGGAAGTGGTCCGAGCCCTCCCGTTGTTACACCCCGACCCGCACCGCGCGAACCGCGGCGGCCTGGGCTGGATGCTATCCGCCGTCCTCTGCCGCGCCGCCGGGCAGGAGGCGCCGGATCCACCATCGCGGGAAGAGCATTCCGCCCCACGGCCCGCTCTCGAGAAAAGCGGCCGCAGGGCGGAAGAATCAGGTCGCGCTAATAAGCCGATTTCGCCAGGAAAGCCGGATCAACCGTTGGCGCCGCTGTAGGTATAAGTTCCGTTGCCCCTGACGGTGATCAACGAATGCGGCTTGTAGGTGGAATAGCAGCCGTATTTGACGACGCACAACTCCACGATGCGCTGCAGATGCGACCACGACGAGGCAGCGGGGACCGCGCCGGCCTGATTGACCTGCAATCCCCGGACGTAGACCACGCTCTGGGAATCGGTGATGTAGTCGTACCGGTTCTGCCACCGCGTGACGCGGGCCCCGTCGCGGCAGTAGACGACCCTGTGGTGCCACACGTACAGCGTCGAGCCGAGCAGGCTCCTCTTCCGGTACCAGACGTCCACCCAGGCGCCGCAGATGGCGGAGGTCGTGGCCTCCTCCTTCTCGCTGGCGTCGACCCCCGTTTCCACGGGCGCCTTCGGGTCGGCCACCTGACCGGCGAGCTCGGGGTCGGACCGGATCAGGTCGAGATCCGCGTCGGTCCACGTGTCGTTCGCGACCCTGGAGAGTGCTTCCGCGATGGGGTCCTCCTGCGCCGCCGACGCTACGGTCGCACCGCCGAATAACACGGCGAGACTCAGGAGCAGAGTCAGCGAACATCGGACGAAAGCCCGTATGCGGCCGGCGGTTCCGAAGAAGCGACGGCGGGAGAGAGATTTCGACAGCACCGTTCATTCCTTTCTCGGTGACGGTGTTTCTCATCGCGTGGCCTAATCGAGCTCCACGCGACTGTCGATAATCTTCTGCTTCAGATCCGGAGCTTGACCAGATACGGCGACCGGGCATTCACCGGACATTTCCTCATGCCCGGGGTTTCGGTTACCCGCTCAGCACACCCCATCGCGCCGAAAGCACCGGCTCATTCTCCTGAGCCATGCAGGAGATTCGGCGCGTACGCCTCGACCGCTTCGAGCAGCTCCCGCCTGAACGGGTTCACCATCGCCCGGCCGGCCACCGTCACGGTGGGCACGGTCTCGTTCCCGTTCGCGACCGAGCGGACGAACGCGGCCGCGGCCGGATCCTTCCAGATGTTGACCTTGGTGTAGCGCACGGGGCGGGAATCAGTCGGCCCACCGGGTAACCGGGCAACGGGTGGGCGCGAGACGCCGAAGGCGTGGTCTGCGCCGCCAGGCGCCCAGAACAAAACAGCCTGAGGCCCAAAAGCGCGAAGCGCCCCGAGCGAAGACCTTTGCGCTCGGGGCGGGATTCAGCCGGCCCACCCGGTAACCGGGCAACGGGCGGGCCTACTTCGCGTTGGCCTTGAGGTAGTCGCTGTTCATCTGCGCGATCGTGTCCAGCGGAATCCCCTTCGGGCACACCGCCGTGCACTCCCCCGTGTTCGTGCAGCCGCCGAACCCCTCCGCGTCCATCTGGTCCACCATCGCCTTCGCGCGCGACAGGCGCTCGGGCTGGCCCTGCGGGAGCAGGCTCAGGTGGGTGATCTTGGCGGCGGTGAAGAGGGAGGCCGAGCCGTTCGGGCAGGCCGCCACGCACGCGCCGCAGCCGATGCACGTCGCCGCGTCGAAGGCCGAGTCCGCGTCCTCCTTGCGTACGGGGATGCTGTGGGCGTCGGGGGCCGAGCCGGCGGGGACCGAGACGAAACCGCCGGCCTGGATGATCCGGTCGAACGCGCTGCGGTCCACCACCAGGTCCTTGACCACGGGGAACGGCGCGGCCCGCCACGGCTCGATGGTGATCGTGGCGCCGTCCTCGAAGTGGCGCATGTGGAGCTGGCACGTCGTCGTCGCGCGCTGCTCGCCGTGCGCCACGCCGTTGATGACCATGCCGCACATGCCGCAGATGCCCTCGCGGCAGTCGTGGTCGAAGGCGATCGGGTCGTCGCCCTCCAGGATGAGGCGCTCGTTGAGGACGTCCAGCATCTCCAGGAACGACATGTCCGGGGACACGTCCTCCACCCGGTAGGTCACCATCTTCCCTGAGGAGGACGGGTCGCTCTGACGCCAGACCTTGAGGGTCAGGTTCACTTGTAGCTCCGCTGGGTCATCTTGACGTACTCGTACTCGAGCGCTTCCTTGTGCAGCACCGGCCCGTCGCCGGAGAACTCCCACGCCGAGACGTGCGCGAAGTTCTCGTCGTCGCGCAGGGCCTCGCCGTCGGCGTCCTGGGACTCGGCGCGGAAGTGGCCGCCGCAGGACTCCGTGCGCACCAGGGCGTCCAGGCACATGAGCTCGGCGAGGTCGAAGAAGTCGGCGACGCGCCCGGCCTTCTCCAGGACCTGGTTCAGCTCCTCGGGGGCGCCCGACACCTTGACGTTCTGCCAGAACTCCTCGCGCAGCTCGGGGATGCGCTCCAGCGCCTTGCGCAGGGACTCCTCGGTGCGCTCCATGCCGCAGTAGTCCCACATGAGCTTGCCCAGCTCGCGGTGGAAGGAGTCGGGGGTGCGGGTGCCGTTCACGGACATGAGCCGGTCGATCTTGGTCCGCACCTTGATCTCGGCCTCCGCCACGGCCTCCTCGTCGACGTCGCCGTACGGGCCGTTCGCGAGGTAGTCACCGATGGTGGTGGGAAGGACGAAATATCCGTCGGCGAGGCCCTGCATCAGCGCCGAGGCGCCGAGGCGGTTCGCGCCGTGGTCGGAGAAGTTCGCCTCGCCGATGACGAAGAGCCCGGGGATCGTCGACTGCAGGTCGTAGTCCACCCACAGGCCGCCCATCGTGTAGTGGACGGCCGGGTAGATGCGCATCGGCACGTCGTACGGGTTCTCGCCGGTGATGCGCTCGTACATCTCGAAGAGGTTGCCGTACTTCTTCTCCACGGCGTCGCGCCCGAGCCGGCCGATGGCGTCGCGGAAGTCCAGGTACACGCCCAGCCCGCCGGGGCCCACGCCACGGCCCTCGTCGCAGACGTTCTTGGCGGCGCGGGAGGCGATGTCCCGGGGGACGAGGTTGCCGAATGCGGGGTAGATCCGCTCCAGGTAGTAGTCGCGCTCCTCCTCGGGGATGTCCCCGGGGGCGCGGGTGTCGTTCTTGAGCAGCGGCACCCAGACGCGGCCGTCGTTACGCAGCGACTCCGACATCAGCGTCAGCTTCGACTGGTACTCGCCCGACACCGGGATGCAGGTGGGGTGGATCTGCGTGTAGCAGGGGTTGGCGAAGTACGCGCCGCGCTCGTGCGCCCGCCAGATCGCCGTGGTGTTGCAGCCCTTGGCGTTCGTGGACAGGAAGAACACGTTTCCGTAGCCGCCCGTGGCCAGCACCACGGCGTCGGCGAGGTGGCGCTCGATCTCGCCCGTCACCATGTCGCGGACGATGACGCCGCGCGCCCGCCCGTCGGAGATGATCAGGTCGAGCATCTCGTGCCGGGTGTGCATCTCCACGGTCCCGGCCGCGATCTGCCGCTCCAGCGCCTGGTACGCCCCCAGCAGCAACTGCTGCCCCGTCTGGCCCCGGGCGTAGAACGTGCGCGAGACCTGGGCGCCGCCGAACGAGCGCGTGTCGAGCAGGCCTCCGTACTCGCGGGCGAACGGCACACCCTGCGCCACGGCCTGGTCGATGATGTTCACCGAGACCTGGGCCAGGCGGTAGACGTTCGACTCGCGGGCGCGGAAATCGCCGCCCTTCACCGTGTCGTAGAAGAGGCGGTAGATGCTGTCGCCGTCGCCGCGGTAGTTCTTCGCGGCGTTGATCCCGCCCTGGGCGGCGATGGAGTGCGCGCGGCGCGGCGTGTCCTGGTAGCAGAAGGACTTGACGTTGTAGCCCAGCTCGCCCAGCGTCGCGGCGGCGGACCCGCCGGCCAGGCCGGTGCCGACCACGATCACGTTGAGCTTGCGCTTGTTGGCCGGGTTGACGAGCTTCGCCCCGAACTTGCGCTTCTCCCACCGCTCCTCGATGGGACCGGCAGGCGCCTTCTCGTCCCGGATCTCCGAGCCTTCGGTGTACTTCACTTCACAACTCCGAACGTGATCGCAAGAGGCGGCGCGAGGAACCCGATGACCAGGACCGCCGAGACCAGGCCGGCACCGGCCTTCAGTGCCTTGTAGCGGGTGCGGTTGGCCCAGCCGAGCGTCTGGAAGGCGCTCCAGATCCCGTGCCGCAGGTGCAGGCCGACCATGACGACGGCCACGAGGTAGATGAGCGTGACCCACCACCGGGACGCGTCGAAGCCGGCGATCATCCGGTCGGCGGGGGCGGAGTCGAAGCCCTTGGG
This sequence comes from Nonomuraea zeae, assembly GCF_005889725.1. Lineage (GTDB taxonomy): Bacteria > Actinomycetota > Actinomycetes > Streptosporangiales > Streptosporangiaceae > Nonomuraea > Nonomuraea zeae. Next base: position 9,121 of record NZ_VCKX01000302.1, on the reverse strand, counting down.
GTTCACGACGCCGAAGGTGAGGTCGAGCAGGTGCCAGATCACGAAGAGCAGGATCGTCAGGCCGCCGAACCGCATGATGTGCGTCGTGTAGCCACTGGCCTGCGACTTCTTGGCCACGTACTTCACCGGCCTGGCCTTGCCCGCGCGGCGGGCCAGCGAGATCGCGGCCCACATGTGCAGGACGACGGAGGCGACGAGCCCGATCTCCAGGATCGTCAGGACCGTGCGGTAGGGCGCGATCGGCTCGAGCAGCGTGCGCAGCGCGTGGGCGTACTCGTTGAAGGAGTCGCGGCCGAAGAAGATCTTGAGGTTCCCCAGCATGTGGAGGACCAGGAAGAGCACCATCACGGCCCCGGTGACGGCCATGACGACTTTCTTGCCGTTCGACGAGCCCAGGAACCCGCTGGACCTCTTGCGCGTTGGAGCGTTCTTGGGAGCGGTAACAGGCGCGGTAGCGGACCCGCGTTCTATCGTGGCAGTCACGTCTTGAGAAGCTACGTAACCTGGGATGATCCGTCCAAGTCATCATCGATCTGGTTTCGATAGCCATGGGCTATGATTCCTTGGTTTGTACGGTCCGCCGGAGCACGGCGGCCCGGCGGGTGCGAGGAATATCACATGCAGTTGCAGCAGCTCGCGTACTTCGTGGCGGTGGCGGAGGCCAGGCATTTCACTCAGGCGGCCGAGCGCATGCGGGTCGCCCAGCCCTCCCTCAGCAAGCAGATCAAGGCCCTGGAGACCGATCTCGGCGCCCCGCTGTTCTCCCGCGCGCGCGGGAACGTCACGCTGACCCCCGCGGGCGAGGCGCTGCTGCCGCTGGCCCGCCGGATCCTGGCCGACGCCGACACCGCCAGGCAGGAGGTGGCCCAGCTCGCGGGGCTGCGCCGGGGCCGCGTGCGCCTTGGCGCCACGCCCTCCCTCTGCGCCGGGCTGCTGGCCGACGCGCTGGCCCGTTTCCACCGCGCGTACCCGGGGATCGAGCTGCTGGTCGAGGAGGGCGGCTCGCGCGACCTGGTCCGGGCGCTGGCCAGGGGGCAGCTCGACCTGTCGCTGATCATCATGCCGCTGCAGAGCGACGACCCCTCCCTGGTGACCGAGGAGATCCTGCGGGAGAACCTCGTGGTCGTCGCGCCATCCCACGAGCAGGTGCGCGGGCCGTACCTGGAGATCGGGGACCTGCGCGGCCGGCCGATGGTGATGTTCAGGCGCGGCTACGACCTGCGGGAGGCGACGCTGGCGGCGTGCCGGCAGGCCGGGTTCGAGCCCCGGTTCGCGGTGCAGGGCGGGGAGATGGACGCGGTCCTGCGGTTCGTGGAGGCGGGGCTGGGGGTGGCCGTGGTGCCCTCGATGGTGCTCGACGGGCGTCCGGGGCTGTCCGGCACGCCGCTGGCGCCACCCGGGCTGAGCAGGACGATCGCGCTGGCCCACCGCAAGGACGTCGAGCTCACCAGGGCGGCCCAGGCGTTCAGGGAGATCCTGCTGTCCTTCGTGGTGGAAGCCGGGCACGAAGGCACGCTTCCGCAAGGGGTCGAGCTCATCGCAGAATGAGCAGCAACGGTCCGACTCTCCGGTGAGGCGTGTGTGACGGCAAATCTTTCCGAAACGCTGACGCTGTTACTCATCGAGGACGATGACGGCGACGCCTTCCTCGTCGAGGAGCTGCTCGACGAGGCCGAGGCACCACCGAGGATCTTCCGGGCGCGGAGCCTGCAGGAGGCCAAGACCAAGCTGACCTCCAGGATCCAGTGCGTGCTCGTCGATCTCTCGCTCCCGGACGCCAGCCGGCTGGAGGCGCTGGAGGAGGTGCTGGGGCTGGCGCCGCACGCGGCCGTGCTGGTGCTCACCGGCCTCAGGGACGTGCACGTGGGCGTCGCCGCCGTCCAGGCCGGTGCCCAGGACTACCTGGTCAAACAGGACATCGACGCGCGGCTGCTGGCCAGGTCCATCCGGTACGCGATGGAGCGCAAGCGGGCCGACCTGGCCCAGCTCAGGCTCGTGCAGGCGGAGCTGACCGCCAAGGAGAACGCCCGGCTGCAGAGCGGCCTGCTGCCCGTCAAGCTGCTGCACACCAGCGAGATCGACCACACCACGCGATACCTGCCGGGCAGCGGCGGGACCCTGGCCGGCGACTTCCTCGACACGGTGCAGACGCCGGACGGCGCGGTGCACATCGTGGTCGGCGACGTCTGCGGGCACGGGCCGGACGAGGCCGCGCTGGGCGTGGCGCTGCGCATCGCCTGGCGCACGCTGGTGCTGGCCGGGCAGACCGGCGACACGCTGCTGCGCACGCTCGACGCCCTGCTGCGCGCGGAGCGCAAGGCCCCCGAGATCTTCACCACGCTCTGCATGGCCACGATCGCCCCCGACCTGCGCCACGCCACCTTGCGCGTGGTCGGCCACCCGCCGCCGGTGCTGGTGCGCGACGGCGCCGTCGAGGTGGTCGCCGGCGGCCCGTCCGGCCCGCCGCTCGGGATCTTCCCCGATGTCGAATGGTCGGTGATCGAGGTGTCGCTGGGCGACAAATGGTCCATGATGCTCTACACCGACGGCCTGATCGAGGCGGCCGTGGGCGAGCGCAACGAGCTGCTCGGCGTGGACGGCCTGCTCGACCTCGTCCGCGAGCACGGCGCGATCGACCTCGACCGGCTGATCACGCATGTGGGCACCCTGAGCGACGATCTGGCCGTGGTCCTGGTCAGCAGGAGGAAAGCATGAGCATTCACCCGCTGCCCCCTCCCAGGGAGCCGACGGGGCTGGGCAGGCTGCCGGCCGCCCGCTGGTTCCTGTTCATCGGGGCGGTGGCCGGCGTCGCGTTCGTCACCGGGGTCGTGGTCATCATGGTCCTGCTCTCGGGGGCCTTCGATCTGAACCCTCGGCCCGAGGTGACCGCGCAGCTCCAGGAGCTGAACGTGGCGCTGATCGTGCTGTTCGCGGTGCTGCTCGCCTGCGGCGTCGGGCTCGCGCTCATCGTCCGCCACGCCGTGCTGAAGCCCGTCGCCCAGCTCACCGAGCAGGTGCGTACGGTCGCCGGCGGCGACTTCGACCACGCCCTGCACGTCGACCGGCCCGCGGAGCTGGCGGAGCTGTCCAGCCACATCGACTCCATGCGCGCGCGGATCGTCTCGGCCTGGCGGGTCGCCTCCGACCAGGCCGAGGAGCTGCGCAGGTCGAACGGCGAGCTGGAGCAGTTCGCGTACGTGGCCAGCCACGACCTGCAGGAGCCGCTGCGCAAGGTCGCCAGCTTCACGCAGATGCTGGAGCAGCGCTACGGCCCCCAGCTGGACGAGCGGGCCAAGCAGTACATCTACTACGCGGTGGACGGCGCCAAGCGCATGCAACTGCTGATCAACGACCTGCTCGACTTCTCCAGGGTCGGCCGGGTCACCGGCGAGAAGACCGTCGTCGAGTCGGGCGCGGCCCTGGACACCGCCTTGGAGAACCTCTCGGCCACGATCGAGGACACCGGGGCCGTCATCACCAGGGACGACCTGCCCGCCGTCACCGGCAACCGGCTGCAGCTCACCCAGCTCTTCCAGAATCTGATCGAGAACGCCGTCAAGTTCCGCTCGGACGAGGCGCCGCGCATCCACATTGGGGCGGTGCGTTCCGGCGCCATGTGGGAGCTCAGCTGCGCGGACAACGGCATCGGGGTCGAGCCGAAGTACGCCGACCGCATCTTCCTCATCTTCCAGCGGCTCCACGCCCGCGACGTCTATCCGGGCACCGGCATCGGCCTGGCCCTCTGCCGCAAGATCGTCGAATATCACGGCGGCACGCTGTGGCTCGACGGCGACGCGGCGGGCCGGGGCGCGACTTTCCGTTGGACGCTACCCCCGGCAGGAGACGACGATGACTGAATGGCGCCCGATCGAGGTGCTCCTGGTGGAGGACGACCAGGGCGACATCCTGCTCACCAAGGAGGCCTTCGACCTCAACAAGGTGCGCAACCGGCTGCACGTGGTGAATGACGGCGAGCAGGCGATGGCCTTCCTGCGGCAGGAGGAGTCCTACGCCGGCGTGCCGCGCCCCGACCTCATCCTGCTCGACCTCAATCTGCCCAGGATGGGCGGCATGGAGGTGCTGGCCGAGGTCAAGGCCGACGCCGTGTTACGGACGATCCCCGTGGTGATCCTGACGACGTCGGAGGCGGAGGAGGACATCCTGCACAGCTACCGGTTGCACGCCAACGCATACGTCGCAAAACCGGTGGATTTTGAGCAATTTATCCGTGTTGTCCGTCAAATAGATGATTTCTTTGTGACAGTTGTGAAGCTGCCGGTCCAGGGGCAGCGCCTCTGACGGGCATACGTGACAGGAATCACAGCGGGTCATCGAAAAAGTGAGTGACCCCGCTCACAAATCTCCATGCGGTCGTCGTAACGTATCCCCCACCAATGCGCGCCTGAGCGGATGCAAGCCGTACGCGCGCCCAGCGAAACGAAAGCCACGGACCCCCTGCGCGACGGGTCCGCGGGAGGTGGAGAGGTCCGCGATGACCCAGACGACGCCCGACGCTCCGGTCAGAAGGCAGCGTGCGCAAGTCAAAGTGCGCACCCTGCGCACAGACAGATGGTGGCTGGTCCCGCTACTGACGTTCCTCGGGCTCAGCTCGTTCCTCGTCTACGGTGTATGGGCCATCATCGACAACAGCTACTTCGTCGATCCGTACATAGCCCCGTTCTCGTCACCCTGTCTGAGCACGTCGTGTCCCGAGGGCGCGCGGCTGTTCGGCTGGGCGCCGATCGGTGACTGGTGGACCTTGCCACCGGGCCTGCTGATCCTCGGCCTGCCCGGCGGGTTCCGGCTGACCTGCTATTACTACCGCAAGTCGTACTATCGCTCGTTCTGGCTCTCGCCGCCGGCCTGCGCCGTCCAGGAGCCGCACGGCAAGTACACCGGCGAGCGGCGCTTCCCGCTGATCCTGCAGAACGTCCACAGGTACTTCTTCTACGCGGCCATCGTGATCGGCCTCGTCCTGGCCTACGACGCCGTCCTGGCACTCATCCACAAGCCGGACGGCCTGGGCACCTGGATCCTGATACTCAACGCCGTCCTGATCAACGCCTACACGCTGTCGTGCCACTCCTGCAGGCACATCACCGCGGGCAGGCTCAACCACTTCTCCCGTCACCCGCTGCGGTATCGGGCCTGGACGTTCGTGTCCAAGCTCAACGCCAAGCACCAACCCCTCGCGTGGGCCTCGATGTTCTCCGTCATGGGCGCCGACCTGTACGTCCGCCTGGTGGCCAAGGGCCTCATCGCCTTCCCGTACGCGTAAGGACCAGCTTCAGTGGAAAACTCGCTTAACACAGAGCGTCACGAGTACGACGTCGTCGTCATCGGCGCGGGCGGCGCCGGTCTGCGTGCCGCGATCGAGGCCCGCCAGCAGGGCAAGAGGACGGCGATCGTCTGCAAGTCGCTGTTCGGCAAGGCGCACACGGTCATGGCCGAGGGCGGTGCCGCCGCCGCGATGGGCAACGTCAATTCCGACGACAACTGGATGGTGCACTTCCGTGACACCATGCGGGGCGGCAAGTTCCTCAACAACTGGCGGATGGCCGAGCTGCACGCCAAGGAGGCGCCGGACCGCGTCTGGGAGCTGGAGGCCTGGGGCGCGCTCTTCGACCGCACCAAGGACGGCAAGATCAGCCAGCGGAACTTCGGCGGGCACGAATACCCGCGCCTCGCACACGTGGGCGACCGTACCGGGCTGGAGCTGATCCGCACGCTGCAGCAGCGCGTCGTCGCGCTCCAGCAGGAGGACTACGAGACGCACGGCGACTACGAGGCCTACATCAAGGTCTTCGCCGAGTGCACGGTCACGCGGCTGCTCAAGGACGGCGACGCGATCTCCGGCGCGTTCGGCTACTGGCGCGAGACGGGCAACTTCGTGCTCTTCGACGCGCCGGCCGTGGTCCTCGCCACCGGCGGCATCGGCAAGTCGTACGTCGTCACCTCCAACTCCTGGGAGTACACCGGCGACGGCCACGCCCTGGCCCTCCTCGCCGGCGCGAACCTGATCAACATGGAGTTCATCCAGTTCCACCCCACGGGGATGGTCTGGCCGCCGTCCGTGCGCGGCATCCTCGTCACCGAGTCCGTACGGGGCGACGGCGGCGTGCTGCGCAACTCCGAGGGCAAGCGCTTCATGTTCGACTACATCCCCGAGGTGTTCAAGGACAAGTACGCGACCACCGAGGAGGAGGGCGACCGCTGGTACACCGACCAGGCCAACAACCGGCGCCCGCCGGAGCTGCTGCCGCGTGACGAGGTGGCCCGCGCGATCAACGCCGAGGTGAAGGCCGGTCGCGGCTCACCCCAAGGCGGCGTCTTCCTCGACGTCTCCACCCGGCTGCCCGCCGAGGAGATCAAGAAGCGGCTGCCGTCGATGCACCACCAGTTCAAGGAGCTGGCCGACGTCGACATCACCGCCGAGCCCATGCAGGTGGGCCCGACCTGCCACTACATCATGGGCGGCGTCGAGGTGGACGCCGACACCGGCGCGGCGGCGGTCCCCGGGCTGTTCGCGGCCGGCGAGGTCTCCGGCGGCATGCACGGCTCCAACCGGCTGGGCGGCAACTCGCTGTCCGACCTGCTGGTGTTCGGGCGCCGGGCCGGCGCGGGCGCGGCGGCGTACATCGACGGGCTGGCCGCCCGGCCCAAGGTCAAGGCGGAGCTCGTCGAGGAGGCCCGCGAGGAGGCCCTGGCGCCGCTGGGCCGCAGCGGCGAGAACCCCTATGAGGTCCACCACGAGCTCCAGCGGACCATGAACGAGCTGGTCGGCATCATCCGCAAGGCCGAGGAGGTCTCGGAGGCCCTGGGGGTCGTGGAGAAGCTCAGGGAGCGCGTCCAGCTCGTCGGGGCGGCCGGCTCCCGCATCTACAACCCCGGCTGGCACCTCGCGATCGACCTGCGCAACATGGTGCTGGTGTCGGAGTGCGTGGCCAAGGCCGCGCTGCTGCGCGAGGAGAGCCGCGGCGGTCACACCCGCGACGACTTCCCGGGGATGAACCCTGACTGGCGCCGCAAGCTGCTCGTCTGCTCCACCGAGGACGGTTCCGCCGTCAAGGTCGAGGAGAGGATCCAGCCGTCCATGCGGGACGACCTGATCACCCTTTTCGACAGGGACGAGCTGAAGAAGTACCTCACCGACGAAGAGATGGCCGAGTTCGACGGGATAGCGAAGTCATGAGCTACAAGGCAAAGTTCAAGGTCTGGCGGGGTGAGGGCGGCGAGGGCAAGCTCGAGGACTTCACCGTCGAGGTGAACGAGGGCGAGGTCGTCCTCGACATCATCCACCGGCTCCAGGCCACCCAGGCGCCCGACCTCGCCGTGCGTTGGAACTGCAAGGCCGGCAAGTGCGGCTCGTGCAGCATGGAGATCAACGGCAAGCCGCGGCTGGGCTGCATGACCCGCATGTCCACCTTCGAGGAGGACGAGACCATCACGGTCACGCCGATGCGGACGTTCCCGGTCATCAAGGACCTCGTCACCGACGTGAGCTACAACTACCAGAAGGCCCGGGAAGTCCCGTCCTTCACGCCGCCGGCCGGCGTGCGGCCCGGCGAATACCGGATGAAGCAGGTCGATGTCGAGCGCTCGCAGGAGTTCCGCAAGTGCATCGAGTGCTTCATGTGCAACAACGTCTGTCACGTGATCCGCGACCACGAGGAGAACAAGTCCAACTTCTCCGGTCCGCGCTTCCTCATGCGGATCGCCGAGCTGGACATGCACCCGTACGACGTGGCGGACCGGCAGGAGGCGGCCCAGGAGGAGCACGGGCTCGGCTACTGCAACATCACCAAGTGCTGCACCGAGGTCTGCCCCGAGCACATCAAGATCACCGACAACGCGCTGATCCCGATGAAGGAGCGCGTGGTGGACCGGAAGTACGACCCGCTGGTGTGGCTCGGCAACAAGATCTTCAAGCGCGCCAAGTAGGCCGCTGAACGAGGAAGCCGGGGCCCGGTCAGGGCCCCGGCTTTCGTGTTGCCACTCGAAACTCGCGCCGCCTGATCGGCGGGCGGCACTCGCTGGAAACTCGCGCCGTCAACCCGGCCCGCGTCACTTGCTCGAACCCCGCCTTGCCTACCCGGCTCGCCGCGTCACTTGGACCGGCCCCAGCGCTTGCGCTTGGGGTCCGGCATCTCCTTCGTGGGCTCCAGCGGCTCCTGCTGCTCCTGGCCCGGCGGCGGCTGCTCCTGCGGCGGCGGGAGCGGCTGGACGGCCGTTACGTCCTCGTCCGGCGGCAGGTAGGGCGGCGGCTCGTAGTCGCGCGCGGCGGCCGGCTCGAACAGCGACGGCCCCGTCGCCCAGGGCTCCGAGTCACCTGGCTCCGCCGCCGACGCGGGGCCGAGCGGGCGCTCCTGGCCGTCGTCCTCGTACGGGCTCGCGCCGCCCGGCGGGATGTCCGACGGCGGCGGGACCGCCGGGACCAGCGGCTCGAACGGGTCGCGGTACTCGCTCTGCCGCGGCGGCTCGTGACTGTAGGAGTCGAACTCGTCCGGGTGCAGCACCACGGGCTCCTGCGCGGCGGCCGTCGGCGGCTCCTGCGGGTAGCCCTGGTGCGGGTAGGGGTGCCCGGGGTCCTGGTAGCCGCCGTACTGGGGCTGGCCGGTCGGATAGGTCTGCACCGGCACGAAGCTGATGATCGGCGCGTACGCCGTGCCGCCCGGATATCCGGGGGCCGGGAAGCCCGCCGTGGCGTAGCCGGGCCCCGAGGGGTAACCGCCGCCCGGCGGCATGGCCGCGCCACCCATCTGGCCGGCCATCTGGGGCCCTGCCTTGCGCACGGCCGCCGCGTGAGCCATCCGGCGCAGCCGGCCCTCGAAGATCAGCACGGCGAAGAGCGCGAGCAGGACCAGCACCAGGGCCGGGATGCTGAGCTTCTGCGTCAGAGTCCGCTGGTCGAACTCCGGCGCCGCGTTACGCAGCTCCAGCGGCACCGGCTCGGAGGAGGTGGGCTGCGTGTCGCTCGGCAGCGGGGCGGGGGTCGTCTCGGTCGGCGCGATGGCCGGCATCTCGACGGACGGCTCCGTGGTGGGCGTCACCGACGGGGCGGGCACCTCGACGCTCTGCGTGGGCAGCGGCTGGAGGTTCTGGGTGGGGGTGTTCTGCGGGG
>NZ_VCKX01000301.1 GCF_005889725.1 Nonomuraea zeae | reverse complement strand
CGCCCGGCCCGTCCTTCGGGGGTTCGGACCGCCGGTCGTCCTTGACACCCGCCTCACCGAGGCGGGTGTCTCGGTTTTCCGGGGCGCGGAGGGCTTTCCACGGCACGGAGGGCAGGCCCGGAATGGACGGGATCGGCGTTCCCGGCGGGGGGATGCGCGGTGGGACGCCTCCTCGATAGAATCGGAGAGCTCTCTCCGCTTCGATCGGAGACCCTGATCGGAGACGCCGAGCGGAGGCCCTGATCGAGACGTGGAGGGCTTCCCCCTTTTCGTTGTCAGAGGCAAGGTGCATGTCATGGGCGACGACCACACCTCGGCCAGGCCGTTGCGCGCCGACGCCAGGCGCAACCGCGAGCGGGTGCTGCAGATTGCGCAGGAGGCCCTGGCCAGCGACGGCCTGACCATCTCCTTCGACGAGATCGCCCGGCGGGCCGGGTTCGGGGTCGGCACGGTGTACCGGCACTTCCCGACCAAGGAGGCGCTGTTCGAGGCCGTGCTGCTGGGCCGGATCGAGCGGTTCGTGGCCGACGCCCGCGCGCAGGCGACGGCGGAGGACGCCGGCAAGGCGTTCTTCGGCTGGTTCACCCGAGTGGTCGAGCAGGCCGCGGCCAACCAGGCGCTGTGCGACATGCTGGACAGCGGTTCGGGGATGGCGTTCAGGCCCGGCTCCACCTTGGAGGACGACTTCGCCGACGCGGTCGGCCGGCTGCTGGCCAGGGCGCAGCGAGCCGGGGCGGTGCGACGCGACCTGGCGGCGGCGGACGTACTGGATCTGCTGCGGGGGTGCCTCGCGGCCGAGCGGCGGGCCCGGACCAGGGCGGGAGCCGCGCGGATGGCCGGGGTGATCTGCGACGGGATGCGGGCCGGGGCCGACTGACCGGCCGGTCAAGATGGTGTCGTCGTTTGTTCACGCAACGTCACCCTGGCGGCAGTTTCTCAGCCGATCGTGCTGGAAATCCCCATGTCAGAGACATCTGGCTCTTCGGACGCACCCGCGGAGCGCGGCGGCGGCCCCGGCTTCCCGCGGAGCACGCCGGCTTCGGCTTTTCGCGGGGGCTCACGTCCGGCCGACCCTGTTCGGAGGTTGTCCATGTTCGCCGCCATCGCCGCCCTGTTCTTCGCACTCGCGCTCATCTTCGAGCTCGCCGGCCTCGCCGTCGGCGGCGTGCTCACCGGCACCACGCTCGGCACCGCCGGGCTGCTCTGCGTCGCGCTGCACCTGATGGGCGTGGGCGCGGGCTGGAGCCTGCTCAAGAAGTGACCTTCCGGCGCCGGGCCGCACGCCCGTACCCGGCGTGCGGCCCGTCACGGGGGAGGGCCTACCGGCGGCACCGAGCGGCGCGGCGGTCAGCTCCCCGGGGTGACGCTGCCGCTGGGCGACGAGGGCGGGCTGAGCGCGACGTCGGTGATCGCGTACACGATGACGTTGTACGCCTGCCCGCCCTTCAGCCCCTGGATGACGGCGCTCGTCTGGTTCGCCGGCACGTACGTGGTGCGGCTGTGCGGGGAGGTGACCACGGCGTACCGGCGGACCGGCAGGCCGCCGAGCAGCCTGGGCGGATTCCACGTGACGGTCGCGGACCCCGCTCCGGCCGTGGCGGCGACGTTGAGCGGCGGCCCCAGCATGCCGAGGGCGGGCGGGGCCGCGTCGAACCAGCACTGGGCGAAGACGAGGGCGGTCAGGGTGCGGCCCGAGGTGGTGGCGGTGATCTCGGCGACGCCCGGGCGGTCGGCGACGTACCGTCCCGTGGAGTCGATCGTGCCGGGGCCGGCGGTGACCTTCCAGGTGACCGTGGCGGTGGGCAGCCCGAAGAACGTCACCCTGAAGTAGACCGGTTTGCCCACCTCGGCGTCGGCGCGGGGCGGGTCGATGGTGACGCCGGCGAAGGGGCCGCCGGAGTCGCGGGTCTTCCAGGACTCGTCCACGAGCCGGTCGAAACGGGTCTCCCCGCCGCCGAGGAAGGTGCTCGCGCGCAGGTAGGCGTCGACCCGGACGCCCAGCCACTCCTCCCACCAGGGGTTCTTGGTCGTGTCCGCCTTCCATTCCACGGTGGGGCCGACGCCGGCGCCGGGCCCGCCCGCCTCGTACACGATCACGGTGAACTCGGCCAGCAGCGCGATCTTGGCGTTGGCGTTCCCGGTGATGGTGATCGATCCGCCGTTGCTCGCCGGCGACCTGTTGATCGGCTCGGCGTGCACGCCGGTGTCGTCCCGCATGATGTGCGCGCCCACCTGCCTGGAGTACTTCAGGCCGGCCGACACCTCCCCGTTCACGTGGCTCTGCAGCGAGGTGGAGAGGTTGAACGTGGGGTTCAGGACCACGGGGACGGGACCCACCATGACGACCTTGCGGCCCAGGCTGATCGCGGGCAGGCGCTTGAAGTAGTCGGCGTCGGCGCCGTTGCCGAGCCGCACCCGCGTGTCGGCGCCGTAGGCGAGGCTGAGGTAGGCGTCGAAGTACACCTTGCCCTGCGTGATCCAGATCTTGACGTCGATGTGCGGCGTCAGGACGAACGTGGCCTCGAACCGGCCGCCCTTGCCCTGCGGGTTGGTACGCGGATCGGTGCCGAAGGCGATCTCGACCACGAGGCTGCCGTTCCTGATGCCGGCCGAGACGTCCTGGGGCGACACCTCGGCCCGCGGCGCGCCCTGGGCGAGGGTCTTGCCCTTGATCGTGGGCTGGACGAGCCTGACCCCCGGCGTCTGCTGCCGCAGCTTCGCCAGGTCGCCGGAGTCCAGGCCGGCGGTGACGGCGAGGGCGCCGTCGGCCAGCGCCTCGCCACCCGAGGCGGGTTTGGTGGAGACGCGGAACAGCCCGTTCTGGGTCCCCGTGGAGACGACCTTCCTGAACATCCCGTCGGGGACCTTGCCGGTGGGCAGCACGACCAGGATCGCGTTCGCGGCCAGCCCGGTGACCTGGGCCGGGGGCTGCTCGAACGACAGGGTGCCGTCCGCGGCGACCGTCCGCAGGGTCTCCAGGGACGCCTCCGAGAGCACGACCGGCCCGTTCTGGACCGTCACCTTGGGCACGATGGCGGCGGTGCGGGCGCTCGGCGTCCCGCTGCCGTGCGTGTTGGCCGCCTTCACGGTGAAGCTGTAGGACACGGCCGGATCGAGGCCGCTCATGGTGGCCGTGGTGCCGGTGGACGTCGCGGTCTTGCCGCCGGGGTCGGCCGTGACGGTGTAGCCGGTGATCGGGGCCGTGCCCACGTCGGCGGGCGCCGTCCAGGCGAGGGCCACGCTCCCGCTGCCCGACGCGGCGGCCACAGCCTCCGTGGGCGCGGCCGGCACGCGGGCCGCCTGCGGGACGACGCCCGCCTGCTCGGCCGCCTCGCTCGTCCCCGCCGCGTTCTTGGCGACGACCCGCACCGTGTAGGCGGTGCCGTTGGCCAGGCCGGTGATCGAGGTCACCGTCGTCCCGGCGGCGACGTCGACGGTGCGCCCGCCGGGCTGGAGCGTCACCGTGTAGCCGGTGATGGGCGAGCCGCCGTCTTGGGGCGCCACCCACTGCGCGTCGATCCGACCGTCCAGGGGGACGACGAGCAGCGCGGCCGGCAGCAGCGGGACGGACGCGGGCTCCGGCGCGACCAGCTCCGAGGCGCGCGAGGCCGTCCCTCCGACGGCGTTGATCGCGGTCACGGTGAAGGCGTACGGCGTGCCGTTGGTCAGCCCGGTCACCACGGCCTCGTGGGTGTCGGGTCCGGCGGTGACGCTCTTGCCACCGGGACTGGCACTGATCTCGTACGAGGTGATCTTCGCCGTGCCGGGGTCGGGCGGGCTCCACGAGACGCGGACCGCCCCGTCGCGCGGCAGGAGGTCGGTGATGAGCGGCGGGCCCGGCGGGGCGGGCGCCGCAGGGGTGGCCGCCGGCGACATGGCCGACGAAGGGCCGGTGCCGATGATGTTGGTCGCGGTGACCGTGAAGGTGTAGAGCTGGTCGCCCTTCAGCCCCGTGACCGTGGCGGAGGTCTGGCCCCAGTACGCCATGCCGACCTCGCCGCCGGGCGTGCTGGTGACCTTGTACTCGGTGATGTCCGCCCCGCCGTCGTCGGCGGGCGGCTGCCAGGAGACCTGTACGGAGCCGAACTCCGGCGCGGTGACGAGCTTGACCGGGGCGCCGGGGATCTTGCCCTGCACCGGGGAGACGGCCGCGGAGGCCGCCGAGACGGGACCGGTGCCGACGGCGTTGGTCGCGGTGACCGTGAAGGTGTAGGCCGTGCCGTTGGTGAGGCCGGTCACGGTGGCGGTCGTGCGGCCCGCCACCGTGACGGACCGGCCGCCGGGCGTGGCGGTCACGGTGTAGGTGTTGATCGGGGTGCCGCCGTCGGAGGCGGGCGGCTGCCACGACACCCGTACCGCCTGGTGCCTGGCCACCCCGGTGACGGTCGTGGGGGCGCCGGGCCGGCCAGGTCCGGTGAAGTAAGCGTAGACGTCGATCTGGACCGTCGCCTTTATGGAGCTGTTGTTGTAGATGACCACCTTGCCGTCCGTGCCGAGCTTGGCCGCGACGAACGCGCTCGTGGTCACCCCCTTCTGGTAGAAGGCCGCGACCCCGCCGGCGTTCGGCTCGCCCGAGGCGTAGACCTGCAGGGCGTTGCAGCAGGAGGTGTCCGCCCCCTTGACGGTGAGCGACAGGGCCACCGACCACACGCCGGATGAGGGGACGCCGCCCTTCCCGAGCGGGGCCAGCGTGTAGGCCGCCCCGGCGTTGATCGCGACGTTGGCCGCGATCCGGGCCGGCTGCAGCGGCCGGAGCACGGCGCCTGCCGCCGTGGCGCTGGGCGCCACGAAGTACCCGGCGAGGTCGACCGTGAGGCTGACCAGGCTCGTGCCGGCGTTGCTGATGGTGACCGAACCGTCGGCGCCGAGCGCGGAGATCACATAGTTGTGCAGCTCGCCGACGGTGCCGTAGTCGAGGTTGGCCTCGGCGGGCTTGGCCGTGCCGGTCGGGAACACCGTCAGCTTGCCCGTGGCCGAGGCGCTCGACGCGGTCAGGGTGAGGGCGACGTGGGAGATCGTGCCGCGCGTGATCCCGGCCTCGCGCAGGGGGAACACCGTCAGGCTGCCGTTGGCCGCGATGGTGGTGTCGGCGACCTCGTCGAGGGACACCGCGGCGAAGACGCTGCCGGCCGCCGCGCCGGCCGCGGTGAGGGTGTAGCCGTAGACGTCGGCGTAGAGCCTGGCCGTGACCGCGCCCTTGTTGGCGATCTTGACGTTTCCGTCCGTGCCCGACTTCACGGTGAGCAGGTTGTGGACGTACAGGTCGGAGCGGTACGTGAGCGCGGTCACCGCCGGTTCGGCCGCGCCGGAGGGGTAGGCGATCAGGGAGCCGGTACCGCCCGTGCCCTTGGCGGCCAGGTTGAGCGCCACCGAGGCGACACCGGTGGCGGGGACGCCGGCCACGCCGGCCACCTTCACCGTGGCGGTGGCGCCGGCCGCGATGTCGAGCGCGCTCGCGACGCGGCCGCGTACCGCGTAGAACTGGCCCGCCTGGGGCGAGTCGGGGGCGCCCGCCGCCGCGGCGGCCGCGGTGCCCGCTGCCGCGCCGGGCGCTGACAGGAGGGTCGCCATGAGCAGTAAGGACAGGACGGCGGAGATCCGCGAGCGAAGACGAGGACGGTTCATGAGCGGGCCCCCAGGTCAGGCCGGGCGGTGCGGAGGAGGTGGTCGGCGATGGCGTGCAGGGAGGTCCGGGCGGGTCCTTCGGCCACGCCGGACAGCGCCTGCTGGGCGTCGCGGCAGAGCTCCTGGATCCAGGCGGCCGTCTGTTTGAGCGCGGTCGTCCGCCCGACCAGGACGGTCACTTCCGCGGCCCGTTCCGGCCTGGACGAGCCTTCGAGACGAAGCCCGCCGGCCGCGCCTCCGAGCCCGCCGGCCGCGCCTCCCAGCTCGGACAGGGCCAGGCGGAAGGGGAGGCTAGGCAGTCCGGCGTCGAGCTCCTCGAGGTCGGCCAGGGCGTCGCGGCCGAGCCGGTCGAGGCCGCCGGACAGCCGCCGCAGGTCGTCGGCCAGCTGGGCCGCGGCCCCCATCACGCGGCCGTACTCGCCCAGGGCCGTGGCCGCGGGGCCGGGGGCGCCGGCGGCCGTCGCCCCGACCTCGCAGGCCGCGGCGCACAGCGCCGCCGTGCCCGACCTGGACGAGAGCTCCAGCCAGGCGCGCGAGGTCGCGGGCTCGGCGGCGCGGGCGGCGGTGAGCTCGGCCATGCGGCCGTTGCTGGCCTCCTCGATGGCGCGCGCGAGCTGCGCGGTGATCCGGACGTCCTGGGTGGCGCACAGTTCGAGGGCCCGCGCCAGGAACAGGTCGGTGGTGAGGACGGCGAACATGGTGCCCCAGTTCTGGCGGGCCCTGCGCGTCCCGCCGGCAGGGGCGGCGTCCACGCTGGCCTGGGCGAGCGCGGCGAGGGCCGCCAGGTCGGTGGCCGCGGCCAGCGCGGTCAGCCCCCGGACCGGCTGGTACGCCGCCGCGGCCAGCAGGACGAGCAGCGCGGGGCGCGGCGCCATGAGGTACTCCTCCGACAGCAGCGCGGGCAGCCGGTCCAGGAACGGCCAGTCCTTGCGTACGGTGTCGGCCAGGATCTCCCCGACCTCCACGAGCGGGGCGGCCAGCCGCAGCCGAGGGTCGAGGCAGTGCCGGATGTCGTCGAGCGCGCCGGGCGCCGTGGTCTCGAAGCCCGCGGTGTGGTCGGGGGCCAGCATGGCCCGCCGGGTCAGCGCGAAGACGGGACGGTCGGAGTCGAAGGTGTCCTCCAGGACCCGCCAGGCCAGGCGGTGCCGGTTGACGGCGTGCCGCCCGGTCTCCAGGTGGCCGCTGAACCTGCGGGTCAGCGTGGCCGCGTACTCCGACAGGTCGTCGACGGGGCCGGCCGGCCGCGCGGCGATCACCTCGGCGGCGATCTTCCCGGACTCCAGGGCGAAGCTGATGCCCTCGCCGGTGCCCGGGTTGATCATCCCCGCGGCGTCCCCCACCAGGACCAGGCCGGGGCTCCACGACCGGTCGGGGGTGAAGCCGAAGAACAGGGGCGCGCCCTTCGGCGGTCCCTCCTGCCGGGCGGCGGCGAACCATGGCACCGTGGCGCGCAGCTCCGCCACGAAACGCTCGAACAGGTCGTCGAGCCGGACCCCGGGATGCTTCTCCGCCACCCCCGCTCCGACGTTGGCGCGGTCGGGGCCGAGCGGGATGACCCACCCGTACGCCGGCAGCCGGGAGTGGGTGGCCGGGTTGTCCAGCGGCATGTGGAAGCTGAGCGTGTCCTCCAGCGCGGGCACCCCGGAGAAGTACGTGCGCATCGCGTAGCCGAGCCGGCCCCTGGTGGTCTCCACCAGCCCCGACTGCCTGGCCAGCTTCGAGGTGCTGCCGTCGGCGGCCACCACCACCCGGGCGCGGACGATCTCACGGCCGTCCGGGGTCACCGCCTCGACCCCGCGCACGACGCCGTCCTCGCGGACCAGGCCGCGCACCTGTACGCGCTGGCGGAAGACGGCCCCCTCCGCCACGGCCCTGCGTACCAGCACGTGGTCGAGCAGCGCCCGCGGCACGACGATCCCGTACCGGCCGCCGGCCGGGTCCTCCCTGCCGTACCTGAAGGCACGGGTGCTGCGCTGCCCGGCCGGGCCCATGGACACCTCGAGCCCGCCGATCCCGAAGGCCCCGGTCAGGTCGCCGAGCACGTCCATCTCCCGCAGGAGCTCGACCCCGGCCCGGTTGACGGCGTCGCCGCAGCTCTTGTCCCGGGGGAAGGCCGAGCGTTCGAGCAGCGCCACCCGCCGTCCCCGCCGGGCGAGGTGGAAGGCGGCGGCGGCGCCGGCCGGGCCCGCCCCGACGACGACGGCGTCGAACTCGCTCTCGCTCATGCCTCAGCCCTTGGGGATGGGACAGGGCGCGACCCCCGCGCCCGATCGGGACTCCGGCTCTCCGCGGCCGGCGGCCTGGGCGGGCAGCGCGCGGATCGTCCGGGCGTACAGGCGTCCCGACATGGCGGCGTTGCCCGGCCCTGTGCGGGTGTCCGCGCGGGCGTCGCTGAGACCGGCGACGGCCAGCCCGATCGCGGCGGTGATCCGGGCCTCCTGCGGGCCGCTCAGCTGTTCGGCGAGCAGGGCAAGCCGGTCGCGCGCGCCCAGCGAGGCGAAGTCGCCGGGCAGGGCGAGCACCGCGTCGAGCGCGGCGTCGATCTCCGCCCGGCCCGCGGCGTCCGCCGCGGAATACCACTCCTTGAGCCGGCGGCCGGCCGCGCCCGGATCGCCGGCGGTGCGCAGCCCGGCCATCGTCTGGGCCAGGGCCGCGAAGCCCGCCTGACGGGCCTGGCTCAGCACGCCGCTCCCGGCGGTCCCCGCGGTGGCCGCGCCCGTCGCGCCCAGGACCGTGCTCCCGCCGCCGAGTGCGATGCCGGCCGCCCGGATGAACCGCCTGCGGCTGTGGCTCTGCTGTGGTTGGGCCATGGGCACAAGCTCCTTAGTACGGGCGCATGACGACGTAGCGGGCGAGGCGCACCAGAGAGTCCTTCGGCCCGCCGTCCTGGAGTCCGGCGAGGTGGGTCACGGCCTGGTGGGCGTAGTCCTGGGCGATGGCGGACGCGCCGCTGACCCCTCCCGAGGCGGAGATCAGGGCGCAGGCCTCCTCCTGCTCGGCCGCGCTGAGATCGTCGCGCCGCAGCAGGTCCCGCAGCCGGTCCGCGTCCGGGCCGCTCTGGTGCAGGGCGATCAGGACGGGCAGGCCGTAGACGCCTTCGCGCAGGTCGGTGCCCGGCCGCTTGCCGAGCGTCGCCTCCGGCGCAATGACGTCGAGAGTGTCGTCGGCGGCCTGGAAGGCCAGGCCGAGCGCTCGGCCGTAGTGGCCGAGCGCGTTGACGGCGGCCGGGGGCGCGCCCGCGAGGTGGGCGCCGGCGCGGCAGGAGAGCTCGAACAGGGCGGCGGTCTTGCGGGCCGCGATCTGGGCGTAGGAGCCGAGGCGGTGGTCGAGGTTGTAGGTGTTCTCCGCCTCCTGCATCTGGCCCAGCGCCAGGGCGAGCATGGACTGGCTCGCCCACGCGGTGACCACCTCGTCCACCTCGGCCAGCAGCCGGATGGCCCGCGCGAAGGCGAACGTGCCCGCGGTGACCGCCTCGGCGTCGCCGCGCAGGGCGTTGACCGTGGGGGATCCTCGCCGGGTCTCGGCGCGGTCCATGACGTCGTCGTGGTAGAGCGAGGCGACGTGCAGCAGCTCGACGGCGGCGGCCACACGGAGCAGATCCTCCCTCCCGGCGCCGGCTGCGGCGGCGTCGGGTCCGAAGGCGGCGGACAGGAAGAGCAGGGCGGGCCGGACCCGCTTGCCGCCGCGGGCCACCAGGTGGGCGGCGGCGCGGGTCAGGTGCGGGTGCTCCGAGCGCACCGCCTCCTCCAGCACCGTGTCCAGGTCGGTCAGCAGGCCGGCGGCCGGCTCGTGGGTGAGCCAGCGGCCGATCTCGATGTGCCCTAACACTTGGGGTCCCCCTGGGCGTGGTACGGCCCCGTCACCTCGTACCTCAGCGGGACGCCGTCGATCTCCCCGGGCAGGCCGGTCAGCCCGTCCGGGCCGGTCAGGGAGAGCCGGATCCCGTAGGCCGTCTCCTGCTCCCGCTCGTCGCCGACGAGGACGACGCCCGCGCCCACGATCTGCGGGTACCGGCGGCGCAGCTCCTGGTACCTGGCCCGCATGACCTCCTGGGCGCGGTTTCGCGCGACGCCTGGCATCGGGCTCCTCGTGGTGTCCTGCGTCGATCCGGCGGGCGGCGGCGTGCTGCCTGGCGTCGGCGTGGTGCCTGACGTCGCTCCGGCCGGGGCCGTCGTGCGGCAGGAGTCCGGGGCGGCGTCGCCGCCGGCGCATCCGGTCATCGTGGCGGAGGCGACGAGGGCCAGGGCCGTCCGCGCCGCCCGGCTAGCCATCGGGGTCCAGCAACGACCCCGTGCCGGCGGCGATCTCCTTGAGCTTCTGCAGCAGGTTGGGGTCGTCCAGCAGGTTGAGCAGGTCGCGGCCGGTCATGCCGACGATGCCGCGCTCCCGTACCAGCGCGATCGTCTGCTCGGCCGCGGCGGCCTCGTCCGGCAGCATGAACTTGCGCGCTCTGGCCAGGGACTCCTCGGCGTCGTGGATGAACTGCTCGCTGACCCTGATGTCGTCGCGGTCGGGGTTCATCAGGGCGAGCTTCATGTCGCCGCCGTGCTGGGAGTACAGGGCCTGGGCGAAGGCGCGGTCGCTGTCGGGCACCTGCGGCTTGACCTCGGCGGAGCGGACCATGGCGGTCGACTCGTTCAGGTAGAGGGCGTCGATCAGCCAGCGCCCGACCAGGGTGGTCGCGAGGTACTTGTCGCGGGCGTACGAGATCGACATCCACTCCTGGGTGAACGGCACCCCGGTCAGCTCCTCCGCCGTGGCCAGGAAGGGGCAGATGAAGGAGAAGAACGTGCCGCCCGAGCCGCCCCGGCACACCACGGATCCCGAGTCGCCGCCCTGGCTCATCGGGGTGGTGAGGATCTGCCCGTCGAAGGTGGCGTATCCGCCGGTGTAGCGGACCGTGACGATCTCGTCGATGGCCGTGATGCGTCCTGTGGTGTACTCGGTCGTCCGGCCGGTCTTCTGGACCGGCGAGCCGGGCGGGCGGACGTCCTCCGCCGTCAGGACGGAACGGGCGGCTGGGCCATGGATCATCTCGATGCCGAGCCGGCTGGTCACCTCGCCGATCGGGTTGAGAATGGTTTGGAAGGGGCCCCCGGCGAACAGCAGGCCGACCGCGGGCTGCGCGACCGTCGGCCTGGTCATGTCGCCCTTGATGTCGTCGTAGACGACGCAGTTGTCATCGAGGTGGGCGATCGCCGCGTCGATGCGGTTGTAGGCCCCGCTGAAGTCGAGGTTCTCGTAGCGGGTGAGGGTGGCGATCCTGTTGTCGGGCGAGATCGGCATGTCCAACGGGCCGGGCTGGTAGATCGGGTCCCCGGCCTTCGCCTTGTTCTCCGCCGCCAGGACGTGGTTGTTGGACAGGATGGCGACCTTCTCGCCGTCGCGCATGTCCTTGACCAGGCAGCCGAGGGTCCCCGCAGTGATCAGGGGGTGGCCGATGCTGATGCCGCCCATCGCGGGGCGCTCCTTCTGGTGGAAGGTGTAGGCGTAAAGGACGCCGGACTCGACCACGTCGGTCTCGACGGTCGTGCCCTGGATGTCGAGGGTCCCCGGCACGGCGCGGCTGGGCGCCAGCTGGCTGGAGGGGACTTTGCGGACGACGTGAACGATGCACGAGGGGGTGTCCTGGACTTCACCGCCGCGCGTCGGGGGGCCGAAACCGATGCCGACGACGTTGGGGTCCTCGCGGAAACGTTGCCAGAGCTGGTCGCGGGCCTGGCGAACCAGCGGCCGCGCCCTACGCCACTCCTCGGGTCCGGCCATCGGGCTCCCTGCGCTTGCGGTGATCTTGGGTGTTGATCGAAAGCGTCGGCAGCAACGGTCGGTAAGTCAAGAGGTTAGTAAAGGACCGATTTTCACTCTCGGTAACCTTGACGGGTTTTCGGTCCGGTCCTTAGTGGGCGCTTCCAAGGGTGCTCGCCGGAGGGTGACCGGGTAAAGGTGAGCCCTTTTCGCATTACCCGGCGTGATCAAAATTGCGCGAAAGGGCTGAAAGGTGGCCGGAAGTGGCCAATGTTCATGCAGGCATTGACGCGTTCACGCTCCACATGATCATCTCCCTTCAGGCAGTCCGGCCTCGTCGAACGGCCCTTGGGAGCCCGTATGACCAAGGTGTTCCAGCACTTCAAGCCCCACAGGAACGTGTTCGCCGTCGCCGTCGCGGGGGTCGCCATGACTCTGACGCTGAGCTCGGCCGGCGCCGGTCTTGACGCGCAGGCGCAGGCGACCACCTGGACCGTCCCCATGAGCGGCATCGCCACCGGAACCGGTGAGATCAGCGGCATGGTCGCCCAGGTCGGGTGGAGCATGGTCTGTAAGACCGTCGAGGCCAAGGTCAGCGCTCGGCGCGGCGTCGGCCTCCCCGGTGACGGGATCATCTCGATCACCGGCATTTCCTTCGCCCCCGTGGGCGCCACCTGCATAGGCCCGCTGGGGCTCACCATGGACGTCTCCGTCGACACCCTGCCGCTGAAGTTCGACGCGACGGCTTTCGACGCGCGTACCGGCATGGTCGCGGGACGGGTGTCGGGGGTCAGCGTCACGGTGGAGAGCAGTGACGGCTGCGTCGTGACCGTGGCCGGCCAGGCCGATGCCACCTACGACAACACCAGCGGGGCGATCGTCATCGCGGACAACTCTCACTTGCGGATCGCGAGTGTGGGGCCCTACTGCAGCAGCTCCGGGCTCAAGGTCGGCCAGAACGCCGTTCTCAACGGCCGCTTCGAGGTCGCCCCTCGCGGGGTCATCACCAGCCACTGACCGCCGCCGGCCCGCGTGCGCCGCCGGCCTTGTCCCGGCGGCACCCGGCCGCTCTGGGGCGGGCGGTCCCTGGGGTGCCCTTCCTTCGGGCGGCTCCTGCACCACTCGGGGCGCCTCGTCCGGAACCTGTCCTCTCCGCCGGGGTGAACGCTGAATCGCCTGCCTCATTGGCCCCGTCGTCCTGGCTGCGGGCTCGTAGGGTGAGCGTCCATGGGACACCAGCGCGAGGCGTGGGACGCCGGCGGCGCCTACGAGGCGTACGTCGGCCGGTGGAGCCGCCGCGTCGCCGTGGCGTTCGTGCGCTCGCTCGGCGTGCCGGTCGGCGGGCGGTGGCTGGACGCGGGCTGCGGCACCGGGGCGCTGACGGCGGCCGTGCTGGCGATCGCGGATCCGGCCCGGGTGGTCGGCGTGGACACCTCGGCGCCGTTCGTGGCGCACGCCGGTGCGCGGATCGCGGACCGGCGCGCGGGGTTCGCCGTCGGTGACATGCGCGGCCTCCCCCTGCCGGATGCCGGCCTCGCCGCGCGGCCGGCCGCCGGGACCGGCGCTGGGTCGGGCGGGAGGGCCGGTGGGGGGTTCGATGCCGTGGTGAGCGGGTTGGCGCTCAACTTCGTGCCCGAGCCGGAGCGCGCCGTCGCCGAGTTCGCCCGGGTCGCCGCGCCGGGTGGCGTCGTGGCCGCGTACGTGTGGGACTACGCCGAAGGCATGGGCATGCTGCGCGCCTTCTGGGACGCCGCCGCCGTGGTCGACCCGGCCGCGTCCGCTCTGGACGAGGGCCGCCGCTTCCCCCTGTGCCGTCCGGAGCCGCTGGCCCGCCTGTGGTCCGCGGCCGGTCTGGACGAGGTCGGCGTGCGGCCGATCGAGGTGCCGACGGTCTTCGCGGGCTTCGACGACTACTGGCAGCCGTTCCTGGGCGGCCAGGGCCCGGCGCCGGGCTACCTCTTGTCCCTTCCGGAAGAACGCCGCCTCGCCCTGCGCGACCTGCTCAGAGCCGGCTGCCCGCCGACGCCTCCGGTACGATCCGCCTCGTCGCCCGGGTCTGGGCGGTACGCGGCCGGCGGGCGGGACGCTGAGCGGCCATTCCAGAAGGAGCTCCCTCCGGATGAGGTCCGAGCCAGGGGCAAGGCGGTCGTCGTTCAGGAGAAGTGGGCGTCCAGGCCGGTGATGCGCAGCAGCCGCTTCATGCCCGGCGGGACGCCCGCGATCCGCAGCCGGGTGCGCTGGCGCAGCGCGAGGTTCTGGGCGGCGACGAGGATGCCGAGCCCGGCGGCGTCGATGAACGACAGCTTGCTGACCTCGATGACCAGCGTGGCCTTGTGGCGGTGGCCCGCTTCCTGCAGGAGTTCGAGCAGGTGGGTGCGCAGCAGCTCGGTCGTGGCGATGTCGAGCTCGCCCGACACGGCGACGGTCAGGGTCTCGTTGTGGCGGCTCGTGGTCAGATGAAGTGGATCCATGCCGGCTCCGCGCTCTATCAGGGCCGGGAACATCCTGTCGCGGCCACGGACCCGCCCTTGCCATAGACACCAGATGTCATACTTGAGTCACTTAGAGCGACTGTGTGCATTCGGAATGGAGTGTACATGCCTGACCGCCCGCGTCGAGAGGTCAGGACCGATCCAGGTGGACAAGAGAATTACTCAGGAAAACAATTCCGATTACTGGGTGAAAGATCCTCATACCGTTAGCGTGATATCAGGCCCAGGAGAATCAAGTCGCACACGGCGACGAAGTCGTCCTCGATGCCCGGCGCGCTCCATCCGGCCGCATGGGCGGGGTCGTGAAAGCCTTCGTGGCGAGGAACACGGCACGGGCCGCGAGGGCGGGGTCACCGGCCGCCAGCTCCCCGCCTGGCCGCCCTCGTTGACGAACACCTGTCTCGTATACACATCTCCGCGCCCCCGAGACCCTAAGACACCTCGTATGCCGTCTTCTGCTTGAACAAATAAAAAAAAAAAAAAAACGAGGATACTCG
>NZ_VCKX01000300.1 GCF_005889725.1 Nonomuraea zeae | reverse complement strand
GTGGGGCGACGTGGGTACGAGGATGCAGTGCCGGGTGCGGTCGCCGAGGGGCCGAACGGGGTTCTGTGGATGGGAAGGGAGAGGCCCACTTTGTCCTGTGGATGAATCCGCAAAGTCGGCTGGGTGCGGTTCGGGTCGGGTCGGCCCGCTTCTCGCTGCCCCGACTGATCGGCGCCCATAGGTCGGCGCCCAAAGGTCAGCGCCAAAAGGGGCGGCCGTCTTGGAAGACGGCCGCCCCGAAGGATGGTGACCTGCCTGGTCGGCTCCGGGCGTCAGCTCAGGGCGTAGGCGCGGTTGACGGTCTGGGTGACCGAGCCGCCCGCCTTGTCCGACGCGGTGACGCGCAGCGAGACGAACCCGCTGGTCCCGGCCAGCGGCGGATGCGCCACCTCGACCTGGAACCGGCCGTCGCCCCGCTTCCTGACCCGGTCGGCCACCGCCCAGGTCGTCCCGTCATCGACCGAGTACTCCACCTTGACCCGGTCGACCTCGGCCGCCCTCCGGATCGAAGAGTGCGACCCGGCCCGCAGCTCGAACGCGAACTTCTTCCCCGCCGCGGCCCGGTTGAGCAGGTCGAGCGGCAGGTCGTACGAGACCTGGACGGCGGGCTGGAAGGCGCACGACGTGCCGAACGTGCACGAGTACCCCGACGGCGTGCCGGAAGGCGGCGAGGAGGCGAACTGCCAGGCCGTCGTCACCTGCCTGGACAGCGTGCGGCCGGTGGTGTCCACCGTCTCCAGCCGGTACGGCCCGGCCGCCTCGGGCACCGTGAACGACCGCGGCCGCCGCCCCTGCACCGCCACCGCCTGGTCCCCGGCGAACAACCGGGGCGCGGACGTGACCGGGCTCAGGTCGCTGCGATGGCGGGGATCGGAGTCCCGCCACTGCTCGCCGGGGACGAACCGGTCGCCGTCCCGGCACAACGCGCACGGCACCGTGGCCGGGTACCCCTTGGGCGCGTCGGCCGCCCCGGGCACCAGCGGCGCCTTGAACCATTGCTCCGACACGCGCCGATCGTGCCGAGTGAACCGCTGGTCCGAGTTCAGCACCAGCCCGTCGTTCGTGATCGAGCGCGACCAGACCACGTCGTCGGAGGCGGGACCGAAATACTCCGTCCTGGCGATCGGCATCTGCAACGACCCGCCGTACGGCATGCGTCCGGGTTCCTCGCCGGTCGTGGACTCGCCGTAGATCCAGCCGCTGGTGTCCGGTTTGTCGGCGTGGTACGCGGCGTCGACCCGTACGAGCTGCCCCATCCCGACCTTCACGGGACGGGACGGCACCCGGCCGCGCTCGTCGAAGCGGAGGTGATAGACCTCCTGCGGCCCCGAGTACGGCTCCAGCCGCAGCGAGACCGCCCCCTTGCCGAGCGCGTCGCGAACGGCGCGCCCCTCCTCCGCGCTCAACCCCAGCCGCTGGAACGTCAGCGAGTTCGCCGCGGGCACCCGCGCCCGCCCGCCGTCCACGTCGAGATAGGCGAGGATGCCCGCCGCGCCGCGCCTGAGCGCGTTCTGCGAGGCGTCGTCCATGTTGGCGCCCGCGGTGACGTACGGCCGGTCGCCGGCCACCACCGGGATCCCGGCCAGGACGACCTTGCCGGTCACGTCCACGCCCTCGAAGTCCTCCACGCGTCCTTGCCCCACGGACACGACCGGATATGTCGTGACCGCGGAGAGCTTGCGCATGGTGTCCATGTCGTACGCCGGGCGCAGCCGGACGTTCGCCGCCGTGGCGGAGGTGAGCACGGGCGGTTCGAGGTCCCACTGGTGGGTCAGCCGCATCTTGCCCGTCTTGACCTTGGCGACCGGCGTGACGAACAGGTCGTTCCCGCCGCCGGCCGCGCCGCCGTACAGGGAGACGGGGTAGGTGCGATCGGTGAACGTGCGCACGTAGTACGCGTGCCCGCCCCCATCGGCTGCCTTGGGCGTTTCCGGACGGATCCGGACGGTTTTGCGCGCGTCCAGGGTGACCGTCTCGTCCCCGTCGAGCGTGACGTTCTCGATGACCCAGCTGGAGCGGTTGCTGAGCCGGCCCTCGCCGGCGACGCCGATCACCTCGTAGTCGCCGTCCGGCAGGTAGAACTCGCCGTTGCCCGAATAGTCGGTGCGCAGGTAGTAGTACCCGGCCGGGTTGAACGGGTCCTCGGGGCTGTTCGGCCGCTTCAGCGGGATCGCGTAGACCATCGGCTCGGCCTGGTAGCCGGGGAAGAACTCCTTGGTCCCGTACGAGTTGACCAGCGACACGCCGAGCCGGTGCGTGTCGGGACCCGTGTAATAGCTGAACGGCGTGACCAGCCGCACGTCGCCGCCGCTCGCGGTGACCCATCCGCCGTAGGCGCCCTGCGGCCCCGCCGCGGGATCGGCCGTGAGATCGACGGTGGCGGTGCCGTTCGCGGGCACGGTGACGTTCTTGGCACCGAGACTGATCGCCTTGGCGGGAGCAGGTTGGCCGCTCCACCCGCGCGTGACCAGCTCGACGGCCAGCGTGACCGCCTCCGCGCCCGTGTTGCGGTAGGTGACCTGCTTGGTGGCCGGCTTGCCGAGCAGGTGGAAGTCGACCACCGAGCTGCCGAAGACCGTCTGGGTGACGGCACGGGTCACGTTCACCCGGCCGCTGCCCTGCTCGAACCAGTTGTGCGCCTCGTTGCGCTCGGCCGTCGAGGCCAGCGCGTCCCGCAGCTCGCCCGCGCGCCACTCGGGGTGCTGCTGGGCGAGGATCGCGGCGGCGCCCGCCACGTGCGGGGTCGCCATGGAGGTGCCGCTGAAGCCCGCGTACTTGTCGTTGCCGGGAATGGCGGGAATCGAGGAGTCGGCCGAGCGGGCGGCGACGATGTCCACGCCGGGGGCGACGATGTTCGGCTTGACCGCCGCGTCGTCCAGCCGGGGACCCTTGCTGGAGAAGTCGGCCAGCGTCGTGCCCGTCGTCTTGTCCACCGCGCCCACGGCCAGCGCCTCGTCGGCCGCCGCCGGAACGCTCACGGTGAGCGGGTCGTACTCGTTGCCCGCGGCCGTCACGAACAGCGTCCCGTGCTTCCTGGTGAGCTCGTTCAGCGCCTGGCTCATCGGGTCGGTGCCGTCGCCGCAGCAACTGCCGAGGCTCATGTTCACCACGTCGGCGCCCTGCTCGGCGGCCCACTCCATGCCGGCGATGGCCCAGGACCACTCGCCGTTGCCGCCGTCGCCGAGCACCTTGCCGACCAGCAGGGAGGCCGCGGGAGCCACGCCCTTGTACTTCCCGTCCGACGCCGTGCCCGCGCCCGCGATCGTCGAGGCGACGTGCGTGCCGTGGCCCTTCTTGTCGGCGATGCCGGCGGCGTCGGAGAAGTTCTCCGTGGCGAGGATGCGCCCGGCGAAGTCCGGATGGTTGACGTCGATGCCGGTGTCCAGGACGGCGACCTTGGTCCCCTTGCCGTCGAACCCGCGCTCCCACCCCGTGGGCGCGCCGATCAGCGGGACGCTCTGGTCGAGCGACGCCTCCGTCTTCCGGTCGAGCCAGATCTTGGCGATCCCGCCGGCCGACCGGTCGAAGGTGGTCCTGTCGGTACGGAGTGCGGCCCAGAACGTGCCCGCCTGCGGGACGGCCACGGTCATCGCGGCGCCGTTGACGCTGTCGAGCACCCGTACGTTCTCGCCGGCCGGCAGGGCGTCCGCGGCCCTGGCCAGCGCGGGCGGGGCCGGGTCACCCGCGTAGGTGACGAGCAGCGGGATCGCGTCAGTACGCCGCTCCTTCGCCAGGGTCACGACGTCGAACAGCTTCTCGTCGAGGGCTCCGGCGGCGACCATCGGGGCGGCGTCGGAGGGCAGGACCAGGTAGCCGCCGTCCTTGCCGGGCAGCGTGGCGAACGTGACGGACGCCCCGTCCTGCCTGGGCGCCTCCTTGATGGCGATCGAGGGGACGCCGGACGGCGACGGCGCGTACTCGACGACGTCGCCGGTGATGAGGGTGAGGGTGGTGGCGCCGGCGGGCTGGGTCTCAGCCGGCTCGGCGTCCACGGCGCCGGCTGCGTTCACCGGGGCCGCCTGGTCGGGCGGCGTGGCGGCGCCAGGGGCGGCGCCGGCGGCCACTACGAGGGCGAAGCCTGATAAGGCTGCCGCGAGCCGGGAGGGTAAACGGGACAAGGGTTGCCCTTTCGGTCATAACTGGAGCTCCATCGGGAGCGCTCCCAAATCTTGCGAAAGGAGCTTATCCACTGAAGATCAACCGGGGTGTGGTCTTTATGGACGGCCGCAAACTGGATCGGCGTACGCGCACAATCCGGGACGGCTCGGCCACGAGCGGCGATCATGCTGGACGGCCGACGCGCACGGGCCTGCGAGCCGGCAGCTCCACGGCTCTTGACGGGCAACATTCCATACATACCGGACGCGAAGGAAAGTTTCTAGGGGAACAACGAAGAAGAAAATTTCTTCCCAAATCTTCTTGACCTGGGCTGTTGACACTGGGAAAGCTGTGGCGGGACAGCCAGTGAAAGGATCCCGATGGCCACCGTCCGCGCGTTCGCGCCCGGAGACGAGCTCCCCTTGGTCGACGCCTGGTGCCGCAGCATGCCCGGCGACCCGACGACCGCCGGCTGGTTCCGCGACTGCGTGCTGCTCGACCCGAACTTCGACCCCGAGGGACTGCGGGTGGCCGTGGTGGACGGGCGCGTGGCCGGCTGCGCGTACGGAGTGCGCCGCCGCACCCCGCTGGCCCCCGGCACGGACCTGGAGCCGGAGACCGGCTGGATCCCGTTCTTCTTCGTCGTCCCCGAGCAGCGCGGCACCGGGCTGGGGCGGCGGCTCGTGGGCGAGGCGGTGGCCTTCCTGGAGGGGCTCGGCCGGACGAAGGTGGAGTTCTCGTCGTACACGCCGAACTACGTGCTGCCGGGAGCGGACGCCGAGCTGTACCCGGACGGGTTCCGGCTGCTGGGCGGGCTCGGGTTCGAGACGCTCTACTCGCCGGTCGCCATGGACCGGACACTCGTCGGCTACGCGACGCCGGACGAGGTGCACGAGCTGCGCGCCGCACGCGAGCGCGAGGGGTACTCCTTCCGCAGCCCGAGCGACGGCGAGCTGCCCGAGCTGATCCGGTTCGCCGCCGACGGGTTCAACCCCGACTGGGGCGAGGCCATCCGCCGGCACCGCGACCCCAGACGCATGGTCATCGCGCGAACGGATCGCATCGTGGGATTCGCCCTGTACGCCGCCTACCGGGGCATCCCCGAGCGGTTCGGCCCCTTCGGCGTCGATCCCGAGCAGCGCGGCACCGGCCTGGGCAAGATCCTCCTGCATCTCACCATGACGATGATGCGCGCCGAAGGGCTCCACTCGTCCTGGTTCCTCTGGACCGGCGAGACCAGCCCGGCCGGCCACCTCTACACCAAAGCGGGCTACCGGATCACCAGGCGGTTCCACGTAATGAGGCGGTCGGCATGACGCACGTCCTGGCCATCGGAGCCCACGCGGGCGACCTCGATCTGACGGCGGGCGCCGTGCTCGCCCAGCACGTCCTGCGCGGCGACCGCGCGACCCTGCTGCACCTCACGCTCGGCGAGCGCGGCCACCCCCGCATGTCCGTCGCCGACTACGCGAAGCAGAAGCGCGAGGAGGCGGAGACGTTCGCCGCCAGGATCGGGGCGGGCGTGCGCTTCCTCGACTACGAGGACGGCCTGCTGCCCGAGGACGAAGAGGTCAAGATGCGGGTCGGCGACCTGATCAGGGAGCTGCGACCGGACGTCATCCTGACCCATTGGAGCGCGTCCATCCACAAAGATCACGCTCGTACCCACCGGATCGTCGAGGACGCCCGCTTCTACGGCGGGCTGAAGACGCTGGAGCGCGAACTGCCCGCCTACTGGGCGAGCGAGCTCTACTACGCCGACAACTGGGAGGACGCCGAAGGCTACGTGCCCGACGTGTTCGTCGAGCTGAGCGAGGAGGCGTACGAGATCTGGTCCGAGGCGATCACCGGCTACGCGTACGCCAGAGGCGAGACCTACGGCTTCCCCTACGTCGACTACTACCGCGCGCTGACCGTCGTGCGCGGAGCACCAGCCGGATTCGGCCGCGCGCAGGCCTTCGCCGCCCCGAAGGGCTCGCGCGTCCTCCGGACGAAGCATTTCGGAAAGGCAGCCCCCCAATGAGCAGGCCCCCCATGAGCAGGCGCCCGTTGAGACGTACCCTGGCGATCCTCGCGGCCCTGGCCGTCGCCGCCGCCGGCTGTTCGAGCGGCGGCTCCGGCGGTGCGACCGGCGGCGGCGGGAGCGCGCCGCCGCTGGTGATCCACGCCGTGGACGCCGGTACGTTCCAGGAGGACTTCAACCCGTACCACCTCGAAGGCGTGAACTTCGGGACGAGCGGGATGATCCACGAGACCCTCATGTACTTCAACAAGCTGAAGCCCGGCGAGATCACGCCGTGGCTGGCGCTCGGGCACGAGTGGTCGGACAAGGGCAAGTCGCTCACCTTCACCCTGCGCCAGGGCGTGAAGTGGACCGACGGGCAGCCGTTCACCGCTGACGACGTGGCGTTCACGTTCCAGATGCTGAAGGACAACCCGCAGCTCAACAGGAACGCGCTGGAGATCGAGGAGGCGAAGGCGCTCGCACCGGACAAGGTGCGCATCGACTTCAAGAACACCTCGTACGCCAAGCTGTTCAACATCGCCGGCAACTCGCCCATCGTGCCCAAGCACCTGTGGGAGAAGCAACAGGACCCGGCCACGTTCACCAACCCCAAGCCGGTCGGGACCGGGCCGTACAAGCTGTCGAAGTTCTCCGCCCAGCTCTACGAGATGGAGAAGAACCCGTCCTACTGGCAGCCGGGCAAGCCCGAGGTGCCGGTGCTGCGGTTCCCCGCCTACACGGCCAACGCCGTGCAGACCGCGCTCCAGCAGGGTGAAGTGGACTGGGCGGGCGCGTTCGTGCCGGACATCCAGAAGATCTACGTGCAGGGCAAGCCCGAGCAGAACAAGTTCTACTTCCCGCCCGAGGGCGTGGTGACGCTGCTGCCGAACCTGACCCACCCGATCCTGTCCAAGCCGGAGGTGCGGCAGGCCATCAGCCTGGCCGTCGACCGTGACAAGATCGTCCAGGTGGCCGAGCGCGGCTACACCAAGGTCGCGCACCCGACCGGCGTGCCGATGCCGGGCGGCGAGGCGTACGTGCCGGACGAGTACAAAGCCGCCGCGTACAAGGTGGACCTGGCGAAGGCCAAGGAGCTGCTCAAGGGCGTCGATCCGGCCAAGCTGAAGTTCACGCTGCTGGTGCCGTCGCCGTTCACCGACTGGGTGAACGCCGCCCAGCTCATCCGCGAGGACCTGGCCAAGGTCGGCATCACGATCGAGACCAGGGGCGTGGCGTTCCAGGACTGGGTGTCCAAGGTCGGCAAGGGCAACTACGACCTGTCGATCAGGGCCACCGCGTCGGGGCCGACCCCGTACTTCCAGTTCCGCTCCATGATCCACGGCAGCCTGTTCAAGCCCGTCGGGGAGGCCGCCACCGGCAACTACCAGCGGTGGAAGGACGCCGAGACCGACCGGCTGATCGACGAGTACGCCGCCACCGAGGACGAGGCCGAGCAGCAGCGGGTCACGCAGGCGCTCGGCAAGATCATGGTGGAGAAGCTGCCGACGCTGCCGCTGTTCTACAGCCCGTCGTGGGCGCAGTTCCGGACGAACAAGTACACCGGCTGGCCGTCCGAGCAGGACCCGTACGCGATGCCGTCGCCGTACACCTCGCCCGACGCCGCCGTGGTGCTGCTGCACCTGAAGCCGGCGGCCAAGTGAGGTTCCTGGCTCGGCGGCTCGGCTTCTACCTGCTGACGGCCTGGGCCGCCGTCACGCTCAACTTCCTGATCCCCCGGCTCATGCCGGGGGATCCGGTGGAGCTGCTGGTGGCCCGGATGAAGGGGAACGTCGATCCGGCCGCGATCGACGCCATGCGGCGGGCGTTCGGCATCAGCGACGCGAGCCTGTGGCAGCAGTACCTGGCTTATCTGGGCAATCTCGCACAAGGGGAGCTCGGCCGCTCGATCACCTTCTTCCCCACCGAGGTGTCCACGGTCATCGCCGACAGCCTGCCGTGGACGGTCGGGCTCGTCGGGGTGGCCACGCTGATCAGCTACCTGGTGGGCACCTCGCTCGGCGTGCTGGCCGCCTGGAAGCGGGGCACCTGGATGGACGGGGTGCTGCCGGCCGCCACGTTCATGCACGCGGTGCCGTACTTCTGGGTGGCGCTGGCGCTCGTGTTCGTCTTCGGGGTGACGCTGCAGTGGTTCCCCGTGTCGAGGGCGTACGGGCTGGACGTGATGCCCGGCCTGACCGGGGAGTTCGCCGGCAGCGTGGTCTACCACGCGGCGCTGCCCGCCCTGACGATCGTGATCGCGTCCATGGCCGACCGCATCCTCGGCATGCGCAACGTCATGGTGACCACGCTCGGCGAGGACTACGTGGTGATGGCCGAGGCCAAGGGGCTGACCAGCCGCCGCGTCATGTGGGCGTACGCGGCCCGCAACGCGATCCTGCCGAACATCACCAGCTTCGCCCTGTCGCTCGGCTTCGTGGTGGGCGGATCGGTGCTGACCGAGATCGTCTTCTCGTACCCGGGCATCGGGTCGATGCTTCTGAAAGGGGTCGAGAACGAGGACTTCCCGCTCATGCAGGGCATCTTCCTCGTCATCTCGCTGGCCGTGCTCGTCGCCAACTTCCTGGCCGACCTGGCGTACGTGGTGCTCGACCCGCGCACCAGGCAGGAGTCCGAATGAAGATCAAGATCGGCGCCGGCATCCTCGTCTTCTTCACGCTGATGGCCCTGCTCGGGCCGCTGCTCATCAGCGCCGACCCGGCCGCGACCAGCAACGACGGGCTCCAAGGGCCCTCGGCGGAGCACTGGCTCGGCACCACGCAGACCGGGCAGGACATCCTCACCCAGATCGTGTACGGCGCCCGCATCTCGATGGGCGTCGGCCTGCTCTCGGCGGTGATCGCCACCGTGTTCGCCGTCCTGGTCGGCCTGGTCGGCGGCTATTTCGGCGGCGCGGTGGACGAGACGCTCTCCGTGCTGACCAACATCTTCCTGGTGCTGCCCGCCCTCCCGCTGATCATCGTGCTGGCCGGCTACCTGCCCCAGCGCGGCGTCGCCTCCGTGGCCGTGGTCATCGCGGTCACCGGCTGGGCCTGGGGCGCGCGCGTGCTGCGGGCCCAGACCCTGTCCGTACGGCGGCGCGACTTCGTCCAGGCCGCGCGGGCGGGCGGCGAAGGGCCGTTCCGCATCGTCTTCTTCGAGATCCTGCCCGTGCTGCTGCCCGTCATCGCCACCAGCTTCCTGGCCACCGTGGTCGGCGCGATCCTGGCCGAGGCCGGGCTGTCGTTCCTCGGCCTGGCCGACCTGTCCACCGTGAGCTGGGGCAGCATGCTCTATTTCGCACAGAACGGTCAGGCGCTGCTCATCGGCGCATGGTGGTGGTTCATCCCGCCGGGGCTGTGCATCGCGCTCATCGGCACCGGGCTCGCGCTGGTGAACTTCGGCATCGACGAGATTGCCAACCCGCGCCTGCGCACGATCAAGGTTCGGAAGGCCCGCGCATGAACGTTCTGGAGATCCGCGGACTCGGCGTCGACTACCTGTCCGGCTCCGGCGTCGTGCACGCCGTCACCGACGTCTCGCTCGACCTGCGCCGCGGTGAGATCCTCGGCCTGGCGGGGGAGAGCGGCAGCGGCAAGTCCACGCTCGCCAACGCCGTCGCCCGGCTGCTGCGCCCGCCCGCCACGATCACCTCGGGCTCGGTCGTCTACCACCGCGAGGACGGCTCGTCGCTCGACGTGCTCGCGCTTAAGCGGGAGGAGCTGCGCCGGTTCCGCTGGAAGGAGCTGGCCGTGGTCTTCCAGAGCGCCATGAACTCGCTCAACCCGGTCAGCACCGTCGGCGCCCAGGTCGACGACGTCCTGCGCATCCACGCGCCCGCCATGTCCCGGAACGAGCGTACGGACCGGGTGGTGGAGCTGCTGCAACGCGTGGGCATCAGCGCGGACCGGCGGCGCTCGTACCCGCACGAGCTGTCCGGCGGCATGAGGCAGCGCGCGGCCATCGCCATCGCGCTCGCGCTCAACCCCGAGATCATCATCATGGACGAGCCGACGACCGCGCTCGACGTGGTGGTCCAGCGCGACATCCTGCACGAGATCAGGGCGCTCAGGGAGGAGTACGGCTTCGCGGTCGTGTTCATCACGCACGATCTGTCGCTGCTCATGGAGATCTCCGACCGGATCGCCATCATGTACGCCGGCCGGGTCGTGGAGACCGGCACCGCCAGAGGGCTGCACAAGACGCCGCGCCATCCGTACACGCTGGGGCTGCTGCGCTCCTTCCCGCGCCTGCACGGGCCGCGCGAGGAGCTGCTCGGCATCCCCGGCACCCCGCCCGACCTGCGGTCGCTGCCACCGGGATGCGCGTTCCATCCGCGTTGCCACCTGACCGTGGCGGAATGCTCCTCGATCCTGCCCGAGCTCACGCCCGGGAGCACCGAGGGCGCGGTGGCCTGCCTGCTGAACGGCGGCAGCGGAGTGGGAGAGGAAGAGTCATGATCGTGCTGGAGGGACGCAACCTCACCAAGCACTTCACCGCCGCCCGCGGGCCCAGGGGCCGGTTCGGCAAGCGGCCGCCGGTGCGCGCCGTGGAGGACGTCTCGATCGCGCTGCGGGCCGGGACGGTCTCGGCGCTCGTCGGGGAGAGCGGCTGCGGCAAGAGCACGGTGGCGCGGCTCCTTGCGCAGGTGTACCCGGCCACGTCGGGCGAGGTGCTGTTGCGCGGCGAGCCGGTGCGCGCGCATCGCGGCGCGGCGTTCAAGGACTACCGGCGGCAGGTGCAGCTGATCTTCCAGGACCCGTTCGCCTCGCTGAACCCGTTCCACCGGGTCCGCTACCACTTGGCCAGGCCGCTGCGCATCCACGGACACGTCCGCTCGGACGCGCACGAACGCGAGCTGATCGCCGAGCTGCTCGAACGCGTCAGCCTCACACCCGTCGAGCAGTTCATGGACAAGCTGCCGCACGAGCTGTCGGGCGGGCAGCGGCAGCGGGTGGCGATCGCGCGGGCGCTGGCGGTGCAGCCGGTCGCCCTGATCGCCGACGAGCCGGTGTCGATGCTGGACGTGTCGATCCGGCTCGGAGTGCTGCGGCTGCTGGAGCGGCTGGCCGACGAGAGCGGGCTGGCGCTGCTGTACATCACGCACGACATCGCCTCCGCCCGCTACTTCGCCGAGGACATCACGGTCATGTACGCCGGGCGGCTGATCGAGAGCGGGCCGAGCGAGGCGCTCACGCAGTCGGCGCGGCATCCGTACACGCGGCTGCTGCTGGAGTCGGCGCCGGATCCCGACCGGGTGACGCCGCCGGAGGCCACGCGGCACGGTGAGCCGCCGAGCCTGATCGATCCGCCGGGCGGGTGCCGGTTCCATCCCCGGTGTCCGGTGGCGTTGCCGGTGTGCTCCAGCGAGGCGCCCGGGCGTACCGAGCTGGGTGAGGGGCGCTGGACGCACTGCTGGCAGGCGGACCCGGCCTCAGCTGGTTCCGTGCTGACGTCCTGAGCCCGCGCGCCGGCTCACGATCCGGTCGCGAGGGCGGAGCGCGCCAGGTCGCGCCACCACCGCTCCCGGTGGGTGGCGCGCAGCAGGCGGTGGTGCAGGCGGTGCAGGGCGGCGGCGTTGTGCGTGTTCACCTCCAGCTCCTCGGCCCCGGCCAGGCGCCGTAGCGGGCGGCCGTGGCAGGGGGAGCAGCCGCAGGTCTCCTCCCGGAGCCGCTCGACCGGCACGAACTCCAGCCGGTCCGGCACGAACGCGCTGCGCGCCCCGCCCCGCCGCCAGCCGCCGCTCACCTCGTGCGGCTCCGGGTAGAGGTGCCGCAACACCTCGCGCACCCCGACGGCGGCCCACTCCGCGCCGTGCGCCAGCGCCGCCAGCGCCTCGACCCCGGCCCCGAGCAGGGGAAGCGGCACCGGTGTGTACGGCTGCGCGTCCCCCGGCCCCGGCCTGTGCGGCTGCGCGTCCGCCACCCTCGGCCTGTGCGGCTGCGCATGCCCCGCCCTCGGTCTGTACGGCTGCGCATGCCCCGCCCCCGGTCTGTACGGTGGCCCGTCCTCGATGACCAGGGCCGTCCGGACCCCGTAGTCGATGACCGTTCTGAGCAGGACCGTCCGGTCTTCTGCCACCCACCGGGGATGGACGGGCAGGACCGCGATCACGCCCTTCCACTGGACGGCCTGTTCGAGGGTGGTGTGCAGGGCTTCGTGGTCCCCTTTGCCGATATATCCAGAATCGGTGAGCGGGAGCGTGGCACCCGATTCGACCTGGTCCGCGATCCAGTCCGGCGACAGCCGTACGGTGCCGCGCACCCGGGCCGACCCCGCGTACCGGCGGCGGTCGGCGAGCAGCGGCCCGTCATAGCCGTGCCGCCGCACCATGCGGACCGCGTCGTGCGCGGCCTGACCGGTGAAGACCAGGCCGGAGCCGGGGTGCCCGGCCAGCGCCATCGCGTCGTAGACGTCCCTGGCGCTGACCTGGACCAGCAGGCGCTCGTGCAGGTCCATGGCGTGCTCTCTCGGGAGCGGGGTGTCGTACTACGAGATATCCCCATCCATCCGGGCGCGGAGTCTCCTGGTTCAGTCAGGAGTCCGATACCGTTCGGCCAGCTCGCCGGCGGCGGCGGCCAGCTCGGCGCGCAGCTCGGCGGGGGCGAGCACCTCCGCGTCCGTGCCCAGCCTGAGGAACTCGCCGAGCGCGTGCTCGATCGACTCGATCGGCACCGTCACCCGGGTCCAGCCCTCCTCGTCGGGCGGCTG
This sequence comes from Nonomuraea zeae, assembly GCF_005889725.1. Taxonomy (GTDB): domain Bacteria; phylum Actinomycetota; class Actinomycetes; order Streptosporangiales; family Streptosporangiaceae; genus Nonomuraea; species Nonomuraea zeae. The sequence goes on along the minus strand of NZ_VCKX01000300.1, from coordinate 1,627 downwards.
CGCGCTCTCCTTCGCCGCCGTGACCATGCCCGGGGTCGTAAGGTCCGCCAGGCGCTCCAGCCCGCGCGGCGACAGCCGGACCACCGCCTCGCCCCACCGCAGCCGGGCCTCGAACTCGGCCAGGTACCCCTGCCAGTACGCCGTCAGGTCGAAGTCGTCCGGCCTGGTGAAGCTCTCGGGAAGCCGGTGCAGGCCGAGGATCTGGGAGACGCGGTAGGTCCGTACGTGCTCGTCCGCCCGCGCGACGAGATACCAGCGCCCCGCCTTGATCACCAGCCCGTACGGATCCAGCCGCCGCTCCACCTCCTGCGGCGCCTTCCAGCGGCGGTATCTGACCTGGATGCGATGTTCGTTCCAGACGGCGTCGGCCACGGCGGGCAGGAACGTCACCGGCTCGGCGTACCGATACCAGGTGGGCGCGTCCAGGTGGAAGCGCTCCTGGATGCGGCCGGCGCGGTCGCGCAGCTCGACGGGGAGCGCGGCCATGAGCTTGAGCTGGGCGGCCGTCACCACCGCGCCCAGTCCCAGCTCGGCCGCCGGACCCGGCAGCCCGGCCAGGAACAGGGACTCGGCCTCGTCCGTCGTCAGGCCGGTGAGCCTGGTGCGGTAGCCGTCGAGCAGCTGGTAGCCGCCCCTGGGGCCGGCGTCGCCGTAAAGAGGGATGCCGGCGGCGTGGAGCGACTCGACGTCGCGGTAGATGGTACGCACCGAGACCTCCAGGCGCTCGGCCAGATCCTGCGCGGTCATCCGGCCGCGGGTCTGCAGCAGCAACAGGATCGAGACCAGGCGAGAAGCGCGCACAATCCCTGACACTACATGTCAGTGACTCCGGCATACCTTCATGCCCATGAACGACTTCGACTTCTTCGCCGGTCACTGGAACGTCGCCAACCGCAGGCTCGTCAAGGCGCTGGCCGGCAGTGACGAATGGGACGAGTTCCCCGGCTACTCAGTCGCCACCCGGCACTTCGACGGGGCGGCGAGCTTCGACGAGATCAAGTTCCCGACCAAGGGGTTCAGCGGGCTGACCGTGCGCGTCTACAACCCGGAGACGCGGCAGTGGTCGATCTACTGGGCCAGCAGCGCCAGGGGCGTGCTCGACGTGCCGCCCATAGTGGGCGGGTTCGAGGGGAGCCGGGGCGAGTTCTACGCCGACGACAGCCACGAGGGGACGCCGGTGCGGTGCCGGTTCATCTGGACCGTCATCGACCAGGACACCGCCCGGTGGGAGCAGGCATTCTCGGTGGACGGCGAGCGTACCTGGGAGACGAACTGGGTCATGGACTTCACCCGAGCCGGAGAGTGATCCCGGTCTCGGTCCCGAGGGCGCGCGTGGAGGCGTCGGCGTTGTCGCGGATCCACAGGACCACGGCCACGGCCACGGCTGCGAGGAGCAGCACGAGCCCACCGGCGACGATCACCCACCACCAGGCCGAGCGGGGCGGCTTGGTCTCGTAGAGGGGCACGTCGGGGAGCATGTCGGGGGTGTAGGGGAGACGTTGCGTGTTAGGCGTCTCCGGCGGGCCCTGATCAGGGAGAGCCTGCTCGGGCAGGCGCGGCGCGGTGGAACCCTGCTCGGTTGGGCCTGGTTCGGGGAGGCGTGGCGCGGTGGGGCCCTGGTCGGGGA
>NZ_VCKX01000002.1 GCF_005889725.1 Nonomuraea zeae | reverse complement strand
AGATGTGTATAAGCGACCGTCGCGCATGAGGAGGATGGACCCGAGCGCGAGCAGGCCCGCGACGCCGCCGATCCAGGCGACCGTGGAGCCCACCCCGGCCGCGGTGATCCGCCCACCGTGACCGGCCAGCAGCCACTGGGCGCAGGCCAGGCCGACCGATCCGCCGAGCTGCTTGGTGAGCGCCGACCCCGCGGTGGCCGTGCCCATGTCGGCCCGGGGCACGCTGTTCTGGCTGGCGATCGTGATGCCGCCCATCGCGGGGCCCGCGCCCAGCCCGATGATCAGCAGGAACGCGCCGGTCACCAGCAGCGGCGTGTCCGGGCCGAGCGCGATGAACGCGACCGTGCCGACCGTGATCAGCCCGGCTCCGGCCAGCAGGGGCGGCTTGGTGTGTCCCATTCGCAGGATGAGTACCGCCGTGCCCCTGTTGCCCACCACCATCCCGGCCAGCAGCGGGAGCAGGAACAGGCCGGAGGCGGTGGCGGACTGGCCGCGTACGTGCTGGAAGTAGAGCGGCAGGAAGACGCCCACGGGCAGGGCCGCGAGCTGGAAGAAAAACCCGCCGGCGAGCAGCGCCGCATAGGTGCGGCGGCGCAGCAGGTGGGGCAGGAGCACCGGCGTGGCGGCCCGCCGCTCGACGGGCACGAGCGTCACCAGCAGGGCCAGGCCCGCGATCAGGGTGCCGAGCACCGCCGGATCGCTCCAGCCGCGGCCGGTGTTGCCCTTGATGCTGAGTCCGATCAGGACCAGCGACAGGCCGGCGGCCAGCAGGGCGATCCCGGCGGCGTCCAGCCGGCCGGGAGCGGCGTCCGGGTCGCGGCGCTCGGGCAGCGCCACGGCGATCACAGCCGCGGCCACCGCGCCGAGTGGCAGGTTGATCAGGAACGCCCAGCGCCAGCCCGCGTGATCGGCCAGCAGGCCGCCGAGCAGCGGTCCGCCCACCAGCCCGACGATCATCATCGAAGCCATCAGCGTCTGCATCCTGATCATGCCCTCGGCCCGGCTGGGCGGGTGCAGGTCCCTGATCAGGGCCATGCCCAGGGTGAGCAGCGCGCCCGCGCCCAGGCCCTGGAAGGCCCTGCTGACGATCATGAGCGCCATCGAGCCCGCCATGCCGCAGGCCAGCGAGCCGATCAGGAAGATCGCCACGCCGGAGAGGAGGAGGCGGCGGCGACCGTACAGGTCGGAGAAGCGACCGTAGATGGGGACGCTCACGGAGGAGGTGAGCAGGTAGGCGGTGACCAGCCACACGTACCAGGAGCCGGTCCCGCCCACCTGCTCGACGATGCGCGGCAGAGCGGTGCCGACCACCGTGCCGTCAAGCATGCCCAGGAAGGCGCAGCCGAGCAGGGCGTAGGTCACCGCCGTGCGGTTGCGCGCGGGCAGATCCTCGTAGAGGTCTCTCACCCCTCCTCGCCGTCCTTGATCGCGCCGTGCAGGAACAGGTCGACCAGCTCGGCGGAGGAGAGCGGGGACGGCCCCCGTCCCGCCGCCATCACGAGGAACTGGAACGCCTCCGCGAGGCGTTCGGGAGCCAGCCTGAGGTTGTCCTGCTCGGGCTCGAACAGGCCGACCAGCACGTCGCGGGTGGCGGCCATCGAGGCCTCCCGCCCGGACAACCGCTGCGCATCGACGCCCCCCTGCGGCTCCCGGCCCTCCTGCGGCGCCCCGCCCTCCTGCGGGACTTGGCCCTCCTCCGCCCCACGACTCTCCTGAGCCCCTTGACCCTCCACCGGCGGGCCGCCGGCCGCCGACTCCTGGGTGGCGTCCGGGCGGGCCGGCGCGCCGCGCAGGGCGGCCTCGCCGCGGCGGCGGAAGCCGCCGGAGGCCGCGAGCGCGCCCGCGACCGCGCCCATCCTGGCCAGGTAGCCGCGCAGCGCCTCGGCCGCCTCGATCAGCCGCTCGGCCAGCGGCTGGTCCAGCGAGATCGACGCCACGTGGGCGAGCGTGTCGTCCGGCCGCAGCGCCTCCGCCATGCAGGCGGCCAGTAACGCGTCCTTGTCGCCGAAGGCGCGGAAGATCGTGCCCTCGCCGATGCCCGCCGCGCGGGCGACCTGGGCGGTGGTCAGGGAGGTGCCGTACTCGACCACCAGGGGAAGGGCCGCTCTGACGATCATCTCGCGGCGCTGTTCCGGGCTCATCGCCGGCGCGCGCCGGCGGCCTGTCGCGTTCATCATGCCTTCGACGATACGGAGTGAGTACTCACTCCGTCAATGACAGAAGCTGCATTCGTCTCGTAGGGTGTCGGTCCATGGCGACAGTCCTGGCATTCCACGCCCATCCGGACGACGAGGTGCTGCTGACCGGCGGCACGCTCGCCCGTGCCGCCGCCGAAGGGCATCGCGCGATCATCGTGGTCGCGGCGGACGGCGTGATGGGGCCGGTGGCCGAGTCGGGCACGACCCGGTTAGACGAGCTGCGAGCCAGCGCGCGGATCCTGGGCGTGGCGCGGGTCGAGCATCTGGGCTACGCCGACAGCGGGCACGGCAAGGAGCTCTACCCCGACCCGCCCGACCGGATGCGCTTCGTCCGTGCCCCCATCGAGGAGGCGGCGGCCAGGCTCGCCGCGATCCTGCGCGAGGAGCGCGTGGACGTCCTCATCGGGTACGACCCAAACGGCGGCTACGGCCACCGCGACCACGTCAGGGTCCACCGGGTCGGCAAGAGGGCCGCCGAGCTGGCCGGGGTGCCCCGGGTGCTGGAGGCGACGATCCCGCGCGACCACGTCGTCCGCCTGGTACGCCTCGTCCGCCTGCTGCGCATCCCGTTCCGCTACGACGACCGGGCACTGGCGCGGGCGTACAGCCCGCGCTCGGCCATCACCCACCGGATCGACGTGCGCCGCTACGCCAGGCAGAAGCAGGCGGCGCTGGCCGCCCACCGCTCCCAGGTGACCGGCCGCGGCCGGCTGTCCCCCGTCATGCGGCTCCTCGTACGCCTGCCCGTCCCCGCCTTCGCCTGGCTGCTGGGCCGCGAGTGGTACGTGGAGTCCGCCACGCGCTCCTGAGCCGGGGCCGCACCGGGCTCAGGCCGGCTCGTCCGGGCCTTCCGCCCGGCTCAGCCTGGCCGCCCTGGCGCGCAGGTAGCGCTGCTGTGGATAGCTCATCGCGCGTCCGGCCGCCTCCTCGTAGGACTCGCGGGCGGCGCCGAGCTCCCCCGCCGTCTCCAGCAGGTGCGCCCTGACCGCGTACAGCCGGTGGTCGCCGGCGAGGTGCTCGTCGTGCTGGAGATGTTCGAGCAGGTCGAGCCCCGCGCGGGGGCCGCGTGCCATGGCCACGGCGACGGCGTGGTTGAGCGCCACCATGGGGTTGCCCGCGATGCGCATCAGAGCCTCGTACAGCGCCGTGATCTGCGGCCAGTCGGTCTCCTTCGCGCTCGGCGCCTCGTCGTGCACCGCCGCGATGGCCGCCTGGAGCTGGTACGGCCCCGGCGTCCCCCGGGGCAGCGCCGCGGTGATCAGCTCGACGCCCTCCGCGATCTGGCCGGCGTCCCACAGCGTGCGGTCCTGCTCGGCCATGGGGATCAGCGCGCCGTCCTGGCCCGTACGCGCCGGTCTGCGGGCGTCGGTGAGCAGCATGAGCGCGAGCAGCCCGGCCACCTCGCCGTCACCGGGCAGGAGCCGGTGCACCATGCGCGTCAGCCGGATGGCCTCGGCCGCCAGCTCCGCGCGCTGCAGGTCGGGGCCGGACGTGCTGGCGTACCCCTCGTTGAAGATCAGGTAGAGGACGTGCAGGACCGCCCCGAGCCGTTCGGCGCGGTCGGCGGGCCGCGGCAGCCGGAACGGCACACCGCTGTCCTTGACGCGCTGCTTGGCCCGGGTGATGCGGCGCGTCATCGTCCCCTCCGGCACCAGGAACGCGCGGGCGATCTCCGCCGTGGTCAGGCCGCCGACCGCGCGCAGCGTGAGCGCGATCTGCGAGGCCGGCGACAGCGACGGGTGGCAGCACATGAACAGCAGGACGAGCGTGTCGTCCGAGGCGGGGACCGGCTGGTCGGCGGCCGGGGCCAGCCAGTCGTCGGCCAGCCGCCAGGCCGCGACCGTGTCCTCGCGCCGCCGGCGCGCCTGCTCGGCGCGGAGCAGGTCGGTCAGCCGGCGGGCGGCCACGGTGATGAGCCAGGCGCGCGGGTCGTCCGGTACGCCCTCCTTCGGCCACTGCAGGGCGGCGGCGAGCAGCGCCTCCTGAGTGGCGTCCTCGGCGCTGGCGAAATGCCCGTAACGCCGGACGACCGCGCCGAGGACCTGCGGCGCCAGCTCGCGCAGCAGGTCCTCGCTCTCGGGAGCACTCATGTCGGGATCGCGGCCCGCCGGTCAGAAGCCCATGTCGGCCTGGGACTCGACGACCGGCCGGATGTCGGCCACGGCGTTGTCGTAGACGCCGCCCGGGTACGGGCACTTCGACAGGCGGGCGGCGATCTCGGTCGCGCGGTCGAAGCTCTCGCACTCGACGATCCAGTAGCCGGCCAGCACCTCCTGGGTCTCCGCGTACGGCCCGTCCGTGACGGCGGGGGCGCCGTCCTTCGTGTGGAGCCTCCTCGTGTGCACGGGCGCGGCCAGGCCGCGGGTCTCGACCAGCTCCCCGGCCTCCTCCAGCTCCTTGTTGAACGACGTCATGAACTCGACCATCGCGGCCACGTCCTCGGGAGCCCAGGCGGCCTGGTCCGGGGTGTCCTTGCCGGCCAGGACGTCGTAGTCCCGCTGCGAGCCGTAGGAAAGGATCATGTACTTCATCGGTTCGTCCTCTCTGGAGGGGCTTTCACGAGGGACGTCGGAGCCGTACCGGCGCTTCGGACATCCTCCCCCAAGAAGTCTTCCGCCGGCTTCCACCAGGCCCCCGTGTCCCGTCCACCGCGCGGCGTGCGGCACCATCGGAGGTGTGCCATACGCAACCGCTCCCGACGGCGTGAAGCTGTCCTACCAGGTCCGCGGCAGCGGGCCGCCCCTCCTGCTCCTGCCCGGCCAGGCCAACTCGCACCACTGGTGGGACCCCGTTCGCGCGGATTTCGACGGGACGTTCCAGACGATCACCTTCGACTACCGGGGCACCGGCGGCAGCGACAAGCCGGACGAGCCGTACACCACGCGGGGCTTCGCCGCCGACGCGCTGGCCGTGCTCGACGAGCTGGGCATCGGGCGGGCGTACGTCTACGGGACCTCGATGGGCGGGCGGGTGGCCCAGTGGCTCGCGGCCGACCGGCCGGAGCGGGTCGAGGCGCTGGTGCTCGGCTGCACCTCCCCGGGCGGCGCGCACGGGATCGAGCGGAGCAACGACGTGCGCAGGTCGCTGGCCCAGCCGGACCGGCAGGCGGCCGAGCGGGCGCTGCTGGAGCTGATGTACACGCCCGGCTGGCTGGCCGCGCATCCGGGGCCGTACCACACGGTGGGCGACCCGGACATGCCCGCGCACGCCCGGCGCCGCCACCTGGCCGCCAGCGCGGGTCACGACAGCTGGGACGCGCTGCCCGCCATCACCGCTCCCACGCTGGTCGTCCACGGGACCGACGACGTGTTCAACCCGGCCGCGAACGCCCCGGTGCTGGCCGAGCGCATCCCCGGGGCCGAGCTGCGGCTGATCGAGGGGGCGCGGCACGCGTACTTCGAGGAGTTCCGCGAGGTCGCGAGCCCTCTGGTGCTGGACTTCCTGGCCGGGATCACCCCGCGGCACGGGTGAGCCGGGCGGCCAGCGCGCGAAGGTGCGCGGCGAGCTCCGGCGGCTCGTGCACCTCGAACTCGCAGCCCAGCGTGAACAGCCGGAAGCCCAGCCAGTCGAGCGTGTCGGCGGGCATGCGCAGCCGGCAGGTCCGCTCGTCGATCTCGGTGACCTCGCCCAGCGCGCTGATCACCTCCGTCACGGCGGTGTGCAGGGTGACGACGGCCTCGTACGTCGGAGCCAGCGAGTAGAGCCGCGACTCGACGTAGGCGGCGGCGCCTTCGCCGGGCGGCTCGCGCGGCGTGACCCTGGCGCCGGTCGGCCGCAGGTCGCCGATGCGGTCGATGCGGAAGATGCGCCAGTCGTCGCGGTCGAGGTCGTGCCCGAGCAGGTACCAGCGCCGCCCGGCGGCGACGAGCCGGTGCGGATCGACCAGGCGGGTGGCGGCCGTCCCGTCGTTCGAGCGGTAGCCGAACCGCACCCGCTCCCTGTTCTCCACCGCCACCGCCAGCACGGTGAGCTGCTCGGGATCGACCTCCGGCCCTCCAATGGCCGGCATCGGCACGGTGGCCCCGCTCAGTGACCTCACCCGGTAGCGCAGGCGGGACGGCAGCACCTGCTCCAGCTTCGCCAGCGCCCGCACCGACGCCTCCTCGATGCCCTGCACCGGCTGCCGGGCGGCGGTGGCCAGGCCGACCGTGATGGCCACCGCCTCCTCGTCGTCCAGCAGCAAGGGCGGCATGGCCATGCCCGCGACCAGGCGGTATCCGCCCTCCGAGCCCATGCTCGCCTCGACGGGGTAGCCGAGGTCGCGCAGGCGCTCGACGTCGCGCCGGATCGTACGGCGGCTGACCCCGAGCCGGTCGGCCAGCTCGCCACCCGGCCACTCACGCGGGGTCTGGAGGAGCGAGAGCAACGCCAGGAGCCGGGATTCACTCATAAATCCAAGAATGCCCGACATGTAGGACAGGTCCTGACCTACTGCCTGATTAGCGTACGCAGCACGTAGTCGTTCACCAGGAGGAACATCATGACCGTCGACTCGACCCCCAAGGGCTACACCAGCGTGACGCCGTGGATCATCTCCCGCGACACCGCGGGGCTGATCGACTGGCTCAAGGAGGTGCTCGACGCCGAGGAGCTGGGCCGGATGACGGACGCGGAGGGCCGGATCAGCCACGCGGAGGTACGGATCGGGGACGCGGTGGTGATGCTGTTCGACGCCATGCCCGAATGGCCGGATACGCCCGCCTTCCTGCGCCTGTACGTCCCCGACGCCGACGCCACCCACCGCCGGGCCGTCGAGGCGGGCGGCACGTCGGTGACCGAGGTGACACACCTGTTCTTCGGCGACCGGGTCGGGCGGGTCAGGGACCCGTTCGGCAACCTGTGGTGGATCCAGACCCGCGTGGAGGACCTGACGCCGGAGGAGATGGAGCGCCGCCTCGGCGACCCGGAGTTCGTCAAGGCGATGGAGTACGTCCAGAGCGCCCGGTTCTTCGGGTAGGTCGTCGAACGGGGAGATATCGGCTGGACGTGCCGGGCCCGGCCTTGCTAGGTTGCCCGTCATGTCCAGCCCCGAGGCGTCAAGACGCTAGCCACCGGTCGTCCGGTGGCTCTTCCGCGTCGTCGCCCTGCCGGTTCCCGCTGCCCCTGAGGCCGGGATCCGCGTTCTTCGCGCGACCGCTGCCACTCCGGACCACCGTGTAGAGGGCTCTGTTCAGACCTGTGCCGCGCGTCCGATCCGTGACGTCCGGCGGGTCCTCAGGCGTGGCCGGACCGGCTCGATCCGGGCCGCCCGCCTCCTTACCGATCCACGAGATCGATCCACGGGGCTGGTCCGTGCTGTCGACGCCGGCCGCCGGCTCACGATGTGGTCGCGGAGTTTCTTCATGCCATTCGCTGTTTACCTGCTCGGACTGGCGGTCTTCGCCCAGGGGACGTCCGAGTTCATGCTGTCCGGGCTGATCCCGGGCATCGCGCGGGACCTCCAGGTCTCCATTCCCGCCGCCGGGCTGCTGACCTCGGCCTTCGCCGTCGGGATGGTGATCGGGGCGCCGCTGATGGCGGTGCTGAGCCTGCGCTGGTCCAGACGGCGCGCGCTGCTCGCCTTCCTGGTCGTCTTCCTGCTCGTACACGTCGTCGGCGCGCTCACCACCAGTTACGAGGTGCTGTTGCTCACCCGGGTCGTCGGGGCGCTGGCCAACGCCGGTTTCCTGGCGGTGGCGCTGGCCACCGCCGTGGGCATGGTGGCGCCCGACGCCAAGGGCCGCGCCACGTCGGTGCTGCTCGGCGGTGTCACGATCGCCTGCGTCGCGGGGGTGCCCGGCGGGGCGCTGCTGGGTGCGGCGTGGGGGTGGCGCTCGGCGTTCTGGGCGGTGGCCGTCGCGCTGGTCCCCGCCGTCGTCGCGGTCTGGAAGTCCGTGCCGTCGGACGTCCCCGGGCAGGACGCTCGGCGCTCGGTGCGCGCCGGTGGGGCCGAGGGGCGGGTGCGGGGTGAGCTGCGGGCGCTGCGGCGGCCCCGGCTGCTGGTGTTCCTGCTGCTCGGCGCGCTGGTGAACGGCGCCACCTTCGCCTCCTTCACCTACCTGGTGCCGCTGCTCACCGGCGACACCGGCATCGCAGCGACCTGGATGCCCGCCATGCTGGCGTTGTTCGGCCTGGGCTCGTTCGCCGGAGTGACCGTCAGCGGCCGGTACGCCGACCTGCGGCCGATGCCGCTGCTGGTGGCCGGCGGGGTGGCGCTGGCCGCCGGCTGGGCCGTGTTCGCGATGACGGCGGGCAGCCCGGTCCTCGCCGTCGCGCTGGTCTTCGTGCAGGGGACGTTGTCGTTCGCCGTCGGGTCCACGCTGATCTCCCAGGTCCTCTACGCCGCGACCGGCGCGCCGACGCTGGCCGGCGGGCTCGCCACGGCGGCGCTCAACGTGGGCGGCGCGGCAGGTCCCTGGCTCGGCGGGGTCGCGATCGGGGCCGGCCTCGGGCTCAGGTCGCCGCTGTGGGTGAGCGCGCTGCTGGTGGCCGCCGCGCTGGCCGCCGCGCTGATCACTGTGCTCGGCGCCAATTTCCTGGTACGAGAGCGAGCACCGCGACCCGCCGGCAACCCGGTGGAGACCGATCACGCGCATGAGGCACAGTGATCCCATGGACCCTGCCGCACATTTCCATCGCGAAATCCGAGCATTCCAGGCCGCCGTCGAGCAGGCGGCCAAGGCGGACAGCGCGCCCGTCGTGCCGTCCTGCCCCGGCTGGACGGTCGCCGATCTGGCGATCCACATCGGCGGCGTGCACCGGGCCGTGACCAGCATCATCGAAGACCGGCTCACGGGGGTCCCGGACCAGGCCGACCTCACCTTCATGAGGCTGCCGTCCGACCTCACGGGCTGGCCCGATCCGGCGAACGCGCCCAACCACCTGCCGATCCCGGCCAACCTGCCCGGCTGGCTGGCCGAGGGAGCCGGCGGGCTGGCGGCCGTGTTCAGGACCAGCGAGCCGGACCGGCCCGCCTGGACGTGGTCGGCGGAGCAGACCGTCGGGTTCTGGCTGCGGATGCAGACGATCGAGGCGGCCGTGCACCGCTGGGACGCCGAGAACGCGCTCGGGGTCCCGCAGCCGATCGACGCCGAGCTCGCCGCGGACGCGATCTCGCAGATGTTCGAGGTCATGGCGCCCGCCCGGCGGAGCTGGCTGCAGGCGCCGCCCGGGGCCGGGGAGCGCTTCCGCTTCCGGCGGACCGACGGCGCGGGCGACTGGCTGGCCCGGTTCGACGGCGAGGACGTACGCCTGACCACTGCCGCCCAGGACGGCGGGCGGGACGTCGAGCTGGCCGGCACGGCGTCGGACCTGATGCTGTTCCTGTGGCGGCGGATCCCGGCCGACACCCTGGAGGTGCGTGGCGACCGCGACACCCTCGACCGCTACTTCGTCCTGGTGCCTCCCCTCTGAGGCCGGCCCCCGCGACGCTCTGAGATCGGGCCCACGACGCTCTGAGATCGGGCCCACGATGCTCTGAGATCGGGCCCACGATGCTCTGAGGCCGGGCCTCACGTTGCGACGGCGGCGCCGTACCCGGGCAGGGGTGCGGCGTCCGCCGGTCGCATGAGGCGTTCGACGCTCGCCATCGCCCCCATCACCGGCAGCCTGGCGAACGCGTTGCGCGCCCACATGCCCAGCCGGTTCTTCGGCACCATGAGCCGGACGTTCGGCCCGATCTGCTGCTTGCGCTCGACCAGCGCCCGATGGCCCTCCTCGTACCGGCGGAAGGCGGTCAGGTGGTCGGCGGCGGTCGCCAGCTCGCCCGCGAGCCGGTACGCGCCCACGATCGACAGCTCGGCCCCCGCTCCCGACGCCGGGGTCGCGCAGTGGGCGGCGTCGCCCACCAGCGCCACGCGGCCCGACGACCACGACGGCATCCGCACCTGGCTCAACGCGTCGAAATAGAAGTCCGGGTCGCCGAGCGCGCCGTCGAGCAGCTCGCGGACCCGCCACGACGTCTCCCGCTCGAACGCCGCCCGCAGCAGCAGCCGCTGCGCCTCCACGTCACGGTGGTCGTACGCCAGCGGCCCCGACCGGAAGATGAAGTACGACTTGGCCTGGGCGTGGTTGCCCGACCGGTAGAGCCCGGCCATCTTCCCCGGCACGTTGTACATCGTCACGCGCCGGTCCTGCCCCAGCGCCGAGTCGGCGTTCGCGAAGGCGAAGTAGTGGCCCATGTGCCGCACGAACCGCTCGGGAGGGCCGAAGGCCAGCCGCCGGACCGCGGAGTGCGGGCCGTCCGCCGCGACGACCAGGTCGAACCGCCTGGTCCCCCCGCTCTCGAACGACACGCTCACGCCGTCGGCGTCCTGCGTGAGCGCCCGGATCGAGTCGCCGAAGACGTGCTCGACACCGGATCCGGCCGCCTCGTGCAGCAGCGCGACCAGATCGCCGCGCATGATCTCCACCTCGCCACCGCTGCCCAGGCGGCCCATGTCGATCCGCGCCACGCCCTTGCCCGCGCCGTCCACGAACGTGATGCCACCCACGTCCGCCGCCGCGGCCCGGATCCGCGCCATGATCCCCATGCGCTCGGCCACCTCGGTCGCGTGGTCCCGCACGTCCACGCCGTTCCCGCCGGTACGCAGCCCGGGCGCGCGCTCCACGACCGTGGGCCGCAGCCCGTGCCTGGCCAGCCAGTACGCCAACGTCTGCCCCGCGATGCCGGCACCGGAAATCAGAATACGCTCGTTCATCTCACCCCTCCTGACCATCGGTCAGTCAGGACTATAGGCTCCCGACCCTCGGTCAGGCAACCGGCTAGAATCGGCGGCGTGACGGACGACACCCGCTCGCGGATCCTGAAGGTGGCGCTCGACCTGTTCGCCACCCGCGGCTATCACGCCACCTCGATCAGGGAGATCGCCGAGCGGCTCGACCTGACCAAGACCGCGGTGCTCTACCACTTCCCCAGCAAGAAGGACATCGTGGCGGCGCTGGCCGAGCCGATGCTGGCCGACATGGAGGCCGTGATCGACGCGGCCGGCCGGGCACAGGACGCCGATCAGCGCACGCGCCGGTGGATGGTCGTCGAGGGCCTGCTCGACGTGTGGCTGACCCACCGCCATCTGCTCAGGATGCAGCTGCAGGACCTGGCGCTGGCCGCGGAAGGGCCGGTCTACGAGCGTTTCAAAGACGCCGCGTTCCTGGCCGAGCACCACATCGCGGGGCCGGCCCCCGACCACGTCGGCAGGATCCGGGCGGTGCAGGCGTTCGCCATGCTCAGCGACCCCGTCGTGATGTTCGCCGACCTGCCGGCCGACATGCTGCGCCCGGCCGTGCTGTCGGGAGTGGAGCGGCTCCTGGACGAGCGTCCCGCCCGGCCGGCCGCGTCACCGCGCCGCCGGGGCAGACCCGGGGCGATGACCCAGGAGGCGGTGGAGACGGCCAGGCGGCTGCACGCCTCCGGCGAGCACACCGCCGCCGAGATCGCCCGCCTGCTCGGAGTGTCCCGTGCGACCCTCTACCGCCATCTGCCGCCCGCCTAATTCTGAGACATTATTTGCGACTGTTTTGAGACAGGTCAGCGCAGCAGCGGGAGCCGCCCGGTGAGACGCTCGACGAGCGCGCGCGGGCCGAACAGGCTGACCGCGTAGTAGGACGGCTCATCCGTACGCGCCAGCTCCGCCAGATACTCGTCATAGACGTCGGCGCGCTGCGCGATGTTGGCCATGTCGGCGACCACCAGTCCGGGCTCCGCCGCCGCGTCGGTCCTGATCCGCCGCAGGATCGCCGCCGGGGCGCCCAGCACCGCGCAGCCCGTCCACGGCAGCCCGGAGTGCGCGAGCCCGGCCGCGTCGACGCCGCCCGAGCCGACGATCGCCGGCACCGTGGCCCCGACGGAGGCCGCCAGGCAGGCGGCGGCGTTGGCCTGCAGCCCCCGGGGCAGGTCGCGGTCGATCACGATCGCCCACTTGACCGCGAGCTTCTTCGTGGGCAGGTCACTGCGGCGTTCGAGCTCGTCCAGCACGATCATCACCCGGTCCTCTCTCCGAAGTTCTCCCAGGAGAATCACATCCGTGCCGACGATCCGACAAATCAAAGCAGAGATTTCCGCAGGAAGTTCGGAAACTCGTGCCAGGATGTGCCTGTGGACGAACTTGATACGGCGATCCTCGTCGAGCTCCAGCGTGACGGCCGCCAGACCAACCGCGAGCTCGCCGAGCGCATCGGCATCGCGCCCTCGACCTGCCTGGAAAGGGTGCGCTCGCTCAGGGCCGACGGCGTCATCGAGGGGTTCCACGCCGAGGTCAGCCTCGACGCGGTCGGCCGCCCGGTGCAGGCGCTGATCCACGTACGCCTGCATCCCAAGATCCGCGAGGCCGTCGAGGGCTTTCGCGACTACGTCGCCGGCCTGCCCGAGACGCTGGCCGTGTTCGTCGTGTCGGGCGGCGACGACTTCATCATCCAGGTGGGCGTGCGCGACGCCGGGCACCTGCGCGACTTCGTTCTCGACCACGTGGCCCGCCACCGCAACATCGCCGACGTCCGCACGTCCCTGGTCTACGACCACATCCGCAAGACCTCGGTCGAGGTGCTGCCCCCGGAGCGGCCCTCGCGTCCGCGCACCGGCCGCAAACGATAAATAGGTGGAGCCCGAATGCCCGCCGGGGCTACCGTAACGGCAGGTCAGCGAGTGGGCAGGGCGTGGCGGCGCCGCTGGTGGCGTCCCGCCGCACCCTGTCCGCACGCAGCCGTGCGAACCCGCGGCTCACCGTTCGGCATCGACCGGCGGCAAGGCGATGGTCACCCCGGGCACCGTCCAAGTCCCCAGATGATCGCGAGCCGCGGGATCACACCTCTCACCGGGCGGCGAAGGCGTCGAGCGCGGCGAAGAGCTCCTTCTTGAGCGTCTCGCTGCCGGTGTGCCCGGAGTCCTCCACCACGACCAGCTTGGCGTCCGGCCAGGCCCTGGCCAGCTCCCACGCCGTCACGAGCGGGCTGCCCAGATCGTGCCGGCCGTGGATGAGGACGCCGGGGATCCCGGCCAGGCGGCCGGCCTCCCGCAGCAGGACGCCTTCCTCCAGCCAGGCGGCGTTCGAGAAGTAGTGCGCGCAGATCCGGACGAATGCCAGCAGGGCGTCGCTGGGCCGGTCGCTGTAGGCGTTCGGCTTGCCGTTGACCTCCAGGGAGATCACCGCGTCCTCCCAGGCCGTCCAGTCATGCGCCGCCTTCGCGCGCACCTCCGGGTCGGGGTCGGCCATGAGCCGCGCGTACGCCGCCAGCACGTCGCCGTCGCGGTCCGCCTCGGGAACGCCCTGCCTGAACCGCTCCAGCGCGTCGGGGAAGAACCGGCCGACGCCCCGGTAGAGCCAGTCGATCTCGGAGCGGCGCGTCATCGTGACCGCGACGATCACCATTTCCGACACCCGTTCGGGGTGGGCCTCGGCGTAGGCGAGCATCAGCGTCGAGCCCCACGACCCGCCGTACAGCAGCCATTTGTCGATGCCCAGATGCTCCCGCAGCCGCTCCATGTCGTCGATCAGGTGCTGGGTGGTGTTGTTGCTCAGGTCGGTGGCGGGGTCACTGGCGTGCGGGCGGCTCCGGCCGCAGTTGCGCTGGTCGAACAGGACGATCCGGTAGCGCTCCGGGTCGAACGTCTTGCGCATGCCGGTCGAGCAGCCCGATCCGGGCCCGCCGTGGACGACGAGCGCGGGCTTTCCCTCAGGGTTGCCGCAGACCTCCCAGTAGACGAGATTGCCGTCGCCGGTATCGAGCATGCCGTGCTCGTAGGGCTCGATCGGGGGATACAAGGCCGACTCCTCTCCACAGATGTAACAGTGCTTTTATATCAGCCCTGCGGAGAGTGCCGCGGTGGGCAGGCGGGGCGCCCTGGCCACCGCGGGTGTCAAGAGGTCAGCGCACCTGGGAGGACGGTGCGGCCCAGGTGTTGCACGACCCGGGGTCACCGGTGGCGAACCCGCGCTTGATCCAGGCGCGGATCGTGGCCGACTTGCCGTAGGTCGGCTTGTCGCCCGCCTGGTCTCCCTGGAGGATCCTCAGGAAATAGTTCCAGTCCGACGATTTTCTGTTCTCCATCGGCCAGACGCTCTTGACATACGCACCGGCGAAGCATTCCGCCTGGAGGCTGAGGCGTCGTTCCTGCTCGTACCCTTCCGCCTTTTTGCCGGATTTCAGGGCGTCGTACGCGGGATAGATTCCGGCGAGCTGCTGAACGTGGAAGGCATACATGGAGGCGGCCGTCTCGAACAGCCAGAGGTCACTGGGATCGTCGAGCCAGCCATCGCCGAGCTGGAAGAACAGCGTGCCATTGCGCTCGCAGTACCACGCCTGCGAATCGTCTTTCGTCGGCTCGAAGCCGCAGTGGTTCTTCGGAATGCGGTTCACGTGCCGCACCTTCACCGGCTTGTACGGCAGACCGGCGTTGACCAGGTGCTGGCCCCAGGTGGTTTCCAGGCAGCTGATGACGGCGTCGAGATAGGCGCGGGCCAGCTTGCGGTCATTGCGCTTGACCGGTGGTTCCTCGCAGACCGTTGTCGGCAGCGGGCCGGCCTTATAGAGCGGATTGGCGGTCAGTTTGGAGCTTTTGATGGGGTACGTCGCCGTCTCGGCGGAGGCCGTACCGGCTAAAGGCGCGACGAGGGCGCATGTGAGCGCAGCTAACGTGAGAAGTTTCACGAAGCGTGACAATAGGGCCAGGACGCTTCTTAGGCAACGGATGCCCTTCTGCCCGGTAAAGAGGGCTAGATCGAACTATGAAGTAATTGAACCAACACTAAGGGTACTGATCGCTGCGGATGGCCTGATAAGCAACCGCAGGGAGCACCATGTACAAGCACGCCATTGCCGCATTCACCGCGGCCTCCGCCGTTCTGATGACAGCCGCCGGGCCCGCGTCCGGGGAAGCGGAGCTGCCCCGCGCGAAAGCGGTCGCCACCCCCACGGTGTGCACCGACGACGTCATCATCAGATTCAACGTGTCACCGCGGTCCGCGCCCGGGTCCGCGCCCGGGTCGGCGCCCGGGACGGTGACCGGGACCGTGACCTGGCCGTCCACCGGCACCTGGCCGGGAACCGTGACCTGGCCGGGCACGGCGACCTCGCCGAACACGGGGACCTCGCCGAACACGGGGACCTGGCCGAACACGGGGTCCTGGTCGGGCGAGGGGTCCTGGTCGGGGGCGAGGTACTGGCCGAACACGGCGACCTGGCCGGGCACGGGAACCTGGACAGGCACAGGGACCTGGCCGGGCACGGGGACCTCGCCGGGCACCCGGACGGCTCCCACGCCGGCCCCCGGGACGGCTGCCGCACCGGCCACTCCGCCGGTGACCACGGTGACCGGGACCGTGACCGCCGACGACGTGAGGGCCTGGGCGGAGTTCTTCGGCGACGACATGCCGCGATCCGGCTCCCCCGTCCTCGTGGGCCCCGCGCCGACCCCGCTGCCGTCCCGCGCCACCTACGCGCCGTCCCGCGCCACCTACGAGGAGGGCCTGGTCAACGAGTTCATCAGCGGCGCGATGGCGTGCGTCGACGGCACCCCGAAGCCGGCCTCCGAGGCTCCGTTTGCTCCCCTGATCAACGCCGACGGCCTCACCGAGCTGCTCAACGAGATCTTCGGCATCCCGGAGGCGGCCTGCGCCACGCCCGGCTTCGCTGCGACGCCGACCACGGCGACCACGTCGCTGCTGGGCGCGCTCGGCGTCACCGGGCTGCTCGACACGCTCGTCAACGGCCCGGCGGCCTGCCAGGCTCCCGCCGCCGCCGCCGTCCAGGCTCCGGCCCAGGCCCAGGCTCAAGCCTCGGTCCAGGCCCCGGCTCCGGCGTCGTCGTCCCGCTCCCTCCTGGACGCGCTCGGTGTGACGGACCTGCTCAGAGGGCTCGTCGGAAGCTGACGCGCTGGAGAACGCGAGCCGGGCGCATTGCCCTGCTGCACCTCCGGAGACCCGAGCCGGGCGCACTGCCCTCGTACACTTCCGCAGGCCCGAGCCGGGCGCATTGCCCACCTGCACCTCCGGAGACCGGAAGTGACCGCGACATGGCGGACAGGCATCTGGCACTCGCCCGGCTCGACGCGCTGACCGGCCGGTGGGCCGTGCGACCGGAGGTGGACGAGGGCTGCGGGCCGGGCTGCGGGCCGGGCTGCGGGCCGGGCTGCGGACGGGGCAGTGGACGCGGCTGCGGCGTGACCCGGAGTCTCGGCTGAGCGCTCGCCTGCATCCGCGACCGCTGAGCCGTCTTTCTGTCGGACCCGCCTGCCAAGCTCGACCCGTTGCCTCCCGCGGGAAGAGGAGTCCGGCATGAGCGTCACCGCCCGGTCCGACGTGCACGTGAGCCACCATCAGCTGCTCGTGGTGGACCAGGACGGCCTGCACGCGCATCCGCAGGACGTGCCCAACGGCCTGACCGCCGCGGTCCCCGGCGCCGCCGTGATCCGGACGGGCATTCACAGCGGAGTCGTCGACGTCACCGTCCGGCTCGCCACCTCCGCACCGCCTCGCGACACCGAAGGGTGGGACGAGGTGGAGGAGGTGGAGCTCATCAGCTTCACCGGCGAGACGATGCTGATCGGCCTCCTGTGCGACCGCCCCGAGCTGCCCGGCCTCACGCCGCAGGGTCCCGGCCGCTACGGCATGCGCGTGCAGGTCCGCGGCAGGGACATCGACCCCTGCGCGGTGCCGCGCGTGCCGTTCGAGTTCTACCTGGTCACCGTGTGGCCCATCGACGTGGGGCCGGAGGCGTGCGCCCGGCTCGGGATCGGGGTCGCGGAGGAGCTGGGGCTGCCCGGCAAGGCCGACCTGATACGTCAGTGGGCCCTTGAGCACGGGAGCCCGCAGCAGGAGCCTGGCCGCCTGGCCGGGCGGGAGCGGCCTATGACGCCGCCGGTGCCGGTGCGCGCCCCGGCCGTGACCGACGAGCACCGCTTACGCATCGTCAACCCCTACCAAGACACCGCCGCCGCACCGTCGCTGCCCGGCGGCCTGGTCGCCGCCGCCCCCGACTCCGTGGCCATCAGGACTCTCAAGCGCCGGGGCGTGGTCGGCGTGCACGTCCGGTGGGAGCTCGCCGCCCCGCTTTCGTCGGCGTCGGGCTGGGAAGAGGTGGAGGAGATCGAGTTCGTCACGACCACCGGCGTCATGCACTTCGCGGGCGTGTCCACGGACGACGAGCGCCGGCCCAACCTGACGTTCCAGGGCGCGGGTCGCTACCGGCTGCGGGTCCATGGCCGCGCCCGGCCGAGGGAGCGGCTGGGCAACCGCCCCGGGGAGTCCTACCTTCTGGCGATCTGGCCGATCGCGCTGGGGGCGCAGGCGGCGGGCTGACGCGTCCCGGTCACGTCGCCCGCGGTAGGTGCGCCCGCCGGAGGCGCTCGTCGAGCTCCCACAGCGCCGACCTGTCGTCGTCGTAACGCAGAGTCTCGAAGGCGGCCCGAGGACGTCGCCGGTGGTGTAGCCCGAGGCGGCCGCCGCCAGGGCGTCGATGAAGGCGTCGGCGACGTCGCGGTGCACGTAGATCCGCTCCCACCCTCGTGACGCCCATGGCGAAGAAGTGCTTGGGGCGAGGTAGACGTCCTCGGGCCAGCAGGGACGGGCTCTTCGACGCGGCGCCACGTACCGACCCGCCCATCCACGACCTGGTCGCACTCGCCCGCGAGTGCGACCAGACTCATGACCGACGTGGCGATGCTGGGCGTCGGGACGGCCCGCTCAGCCTCTGCGCGGGCCGAGCACCACCGGCAGCGCGGACGGCCCCTCGGTGATGAACGACGAGGTGTAGCCGACCTCGTCCTCCTTGATCGCCAGGTCCAGGTCGGGATACCTGCCGAACAGCGAGGCCAGCGCGATCCGGCATTCGAGCCTGGCCAGCGGCGCGCCCAGGCAGAAGTGCGGGCCCCGGCCGAAGCCCAGGTGCGGCTCCCGGGCACCGCGCGAGATGTCGAACCGGCCGGCGTCCGCGCCGAACGTGGCCGGGTCCGTCCCCGCGCCGGCGATCCCGACCATGATCGGCTCTCCGGCCGGGATCGTCGTCTCCCCCAGCCGAACGTCCTCGTTCGGATAGCGGAACAGCACGCCCACCACCGAGTTGCGGCTGCGCAGCGCCTCCTCCACCACCTGGTCCCAGGCGTCGCGCTCCTGCGCCATGGCGAGCTGCTCGCGGTCGGTGCACAGGGCGATGACGGCGTTCGCGATCAGATGCACGGTGGTCTCGTGACCGGCGATGAGCACCAGCCACAGGATCCACAGCATCTCCTCGTCGGACAGGCGGTCGCCGTCGTCTTCCTGCGCCTTGATCAGTCCCGTGGTCAGGTCGTCGCCCGGGGCGCCCCGCTTGCGCTCGACGAACTCGGCCAGGTAGCCGAGGATCGCGGCCCCCGTCGCCGCGGCCTCCTCGGGGCTGGCGGTGTGGGACAGCAGCACGTTGCTCCACTCGCGGATCTGGTTGCGTTCGATGCCCTCGGGGACGCCGAACAGCTCGCAGATCACCGCGACCGGCAGCGGCTCGGTGAAGGCTTTGACGAGGTCCACCACGCCGGTCTCGCCCGCGAGCCGGTCGAGCAGCTCGTCGGTCATCTCCTGGATGCGCGGGGCCAGGCCCGCCACGCGTCCGGGAGTGAAGGCGCGGTTGATCAGGCTGCGCAGCCTGCGATGCTCCTCGCGGTCCTTGACCAGCAGGTGATCGCCCTCGATGAGCTGCCTGAGCGGCCAGTCGGCGGGGACCGTGCCGTCGTGCAGAGCGGTGAAGTACGCGGGACTCTTGCTGTAGAGGACGTCGTCGTTGGACAGGATCGCGTTCACCATCTCGTACGAGGTCACCATCCAGGCCTTCACCTTGCCTGGGAATTCGATGGGTGAAACCGGGCCGTTCTCGTCCCTGTAACGGCAGATCGTCTCGGATGTCCGCTCGCCGGGGACTGGCATCTGGAGAGGTGGAGTGGCCATTGGAGAGCTCCAATGAGAGGAAGGATCCTCCCACTTTCCGTGTTGTGCCCGGATCGGCCTAGTGGATTAGCTGTCACCGGCGGGTGGCCAACACCTGACCGCCGCGCCACATCTCTCGCGGTGGAGCGCCGGGAGGATGACCGGGTTTTCCGCTCCCGGGGCGGGCGAATAGCGTGGGTCGCGTGGACATTATCGAGACCCCTCTGCTCGTCCTGCTTCCCTTGCGTCCCGAGCACGCCGGCGAGATGGCCATCGCGCTCTCCGACCCCGACCTGCACGTGTTCATCGGCGGCGCCCCGCTCACCGCGCAGGAGCTGCGCGCCCGCTACGAGCGCCTGGTCGCGGGCCCGGCCGGCTGGCGTAACTGGGTGATCCGGCTGCGCGCGGAAGATCAGCTGATCGGGTATGTGCAGGCCACCATCGACGAGGGGGTCGCGGAGCTCGCCTGGGTGGTCGGGACGCCGTGGCAGGGCCGCGGGCTGGCGACCGAGTCCGCCAAGGCTCTGGTCGGCTGGCTCTTCACCCAGGACGTCAAGCAGGTCGTGGCGCACATCCACCCCGACCACGGGGCCTCGGCCGCCGTCGCCGCCGCGGCCGGGCTGCACCCCACCGACCAGATGAAGGACGGCGAGGTCCGCTGGGAGGCCACCGCCTGAGCGTTCAGCGTCCGGGCAGGCGGACGGCGGTGAGGACCCCGTCGCCGATCTCGTGCACGTGCACGGCGAACCCCCCTGGCCAGCCCGGCCCGGTCCGCGTCGATCTCCACGCTCACCAGGTGACCGCCGAGGTCGCGGACCGCATCCATTTCTCCTCTTCCGGCCTCTCCCCAAGCCCGGCGTCCTCCGGCCTCTCCCCTACGTCCCGGCGGCCGGTCCGGACGGGACCGGTGACCAGAGGCCGGCGGCGGTCCCTTCTTCGACGTGCTCGCGGTAGGTGACGACCTTGCCGTGGATGACCTCCAGGCTGGCGTGCAGCTCGGCGATCTTGTCCCGGACGGCCTGCTCGTGCTCCTCCAGCAGCTTGAGCCGCTCGGGCTCGTTACCGGGCCCGGATCTGACGAGCCCGGCGAAACGCCTCAGCGTGGCGATGGGCATCCCCGACTCCCTGAGCCGGTTGCACAGCAGGAGCCATTCGATGTCGGCCTGCTCGTAGACGCGCTGCCCGCCGGCCGAGCGCGGGATCGGCCGGAGGAAGAGCTCCTCGCGCTCGAAGAAGCGCAGCGCGTGCACGCCGAGCCCCGTCGCGGCCGAGACCTCGCCGATGGACAGACCCTTCGCCTGGGTGCTCATGCCGTCCAGCGTACAGCTTGACCTAGATTGCACTCTAGCTTTTACCGTGGCGGGCATGACGATCACGCAACACAGGATCGGCTCGGGCTTCGACGCGCGCAGCACCGCGGACGAGGTCCTGGCCGGCATCGATCTGTCCGGCAGGAACGTCCTGGTCACCGGCGGCTACTCCGGGCTCGGGCTGGCGGCGTCGAGCGCGCTCGCGCGGGCCGGCGCGCACGTCATCGTGCCCGCGCGGCGGCCCGCCGTGGCGAAGGAGGCGCTGCGCGACGTCCCGGGGACGGAGGTACGCGAGCTCGACCTGGCGAGCCTGGACAGCGTACGGAAGTTCGGCGAGCGGTTCCTGGAGACCGGCAGGACGCTCGACATCGTGATCAACGGTGCGGGCGTCATGGCGTTCCCGCACACGCTCGTCGGGCCGGGCTGGGAGGCGCATTTCGCCATCAACCACCTCGGGCACCACGCCCTGGTCAACCGCCTGCGTCCGGCGTTCGCCGCCGGGGCCCGGGTCGTGTCGGTGGCCTCGGCGGGGCACTTCCTGTCGGACATCCGCTGGGACGACCTCCACTTCCGCGACGGCTACGACCACTGGGCGGCGTACGGGCAGTCCAAGACCGCCAACGCCCTGTTCGCCGTGCACCTCGACGCGCTCGGCGCGGCCGCCGGCCTGCGGGCGTTCGCGGTGCACCCGGGCAGCATCCTCACCCCGTTGCAGCGGCGCATCCCCAGGGAGGAGCAGATCGCCCAGGGCTGGATCGGCCGGGACGGCACGCAGGCGGCCGGGTTCAAGACCCCGGAGCAGGGAGCGGC
Source organism: Nonomuraea zeae (assembly GCF_005889725.1). Lineage (GTDB taxonomy): Bacteria > Actinomycetota > Actinomycetes > Streptosporangiales > Streptosporangiaceae > Nonomuraea > Nonomuraea zeae. Next base: position 133,344 of record NZ_VCKX01000002.1, on the reverse strand, counting down.
CACCGCCGTGTGGGCCGCGACGTCTCCCCTGCTCGACGAGTACGGCGGCGCGTACTGCCAGGATTGCGACATCGCCGAGCCGGCCACCACGGACGACATGCTGATCGGCGGCGTCAAGCCCTGGGCGACCGACCCCGGCGCGGCGGCCCGCCTGTGGCGCCTGTCCAGCGAGCTCACCGGCCTGGACGCCTTCTCCTGACCGGCCGGCCGGCCGGGCCCGGTGCTCCTGGCCGGCACGCGGTCAGTCATGAAGGCCGCAGGCCGGTCTCAGCGGAGTACGCGGCCTCTGCGCTCGCCGCTGAACTCGCCGGACTCCACCACCACGTGCCCGTCCAGCAGGACGTGGACGATGCCGGACGGGCGGACGGCCGGGTCGGCGTACGTGCCGGTGTGGCCGACGGTGTCCGGGTCGAAGACGCAGATGTCGGCCCACGCGCCCGGCCCGAGCCAGCCGCGTCCGCGCAGGGCGAACTGGTCCGCGGTCGCGGAGGTCATCTTGCGTACCGCCTCCTCCCAGGGCACAACCCGCCGCTCCCGCACGTACGTGCCGAGGAAGCGCGGGAAGCAGCCCCACGTGCGCGGGTGCTCCAGGCCGGTGGGCAGGCCGTTGTCGGAGCCGATGCCGATGAGCGGGTCGGCCATGATCTCGGCCACGTCCTCCTCGGCCATCAGGGAGACCACCATCGTCGCGGCGGGGTCGGCGGCGATCAGGTCGCACGCCACCTCCCAGCAGTCGCGGCCGGCGGCGATGGCGGCCAGCGTGCGGCCCGCGTAGGACGGCTCGGCGTGCGCGGTGACCAGCACCCCCTCCGGAGTGGCGTCCTGCCAGAGCCCCGCGCCGGTCCCGCCCGCCTCGGCCGTGGCGCGCAGCCGGGCCCGCTCCTCCGGCGTCGCGAGCGCGTCCCGCACCCCGCCGCCGGCCAGCGCCGACGGTGGCAGCAGCGCGGCGAGCACGGTCGAGCCCGCCAGGTACGGGTACTGGTCCCCGCGCACGTCCACCCCGCCGGCCCTGGCCGCGTGCAGCTTGGCGAGCAGCATCCCGGCCTGCCCGTGGTTCGGGCGGCCGGCCACCTTGCAGTGCGACACCTGCAGCCGCACCCGTGCCCGCCGCGCGATCTCCACCGCCTCGTCGAGCGCCGCCGCGAGCCCGGCGCCCTCGTCGCGCATGTGAGTCGTGTACGGCACCCCGTACCCGTGCGCCACCCTGGCCAGCGCCACCAGCTCGTCGATGCCCGCGTAGCTGCCCGGCGGGTAGATCAGCCCGCTCGACAGGCCGCAGGCCCCGGCCTCGAAGGCCGCCACGGCCAGGTCGCACATCCGCGCCAGGTCTCCCTCCCGCAGCCGCTCGGCGAACCCGGCCACGGCCCCGCGCAGCGTCGAGTGCCCGACGAGCGTCGCCACGTGGTTCACGGGCCCGGCGGCCTCGACCGCCGCCAGGTAGTCGGCGAACGTCCAGTCCGGCACCTCCGCGCCCGTCAGCTCCTCCAGCGCCGAGGCGTCGGGCGCGTAGGAGAAGCCGCAGTTGCCGTTGACCTCGGTGGTGACCCCCTGCAGCAGCTTGAACGGCTGCGCCTCGGCCATCAGCGGCACCAGGTCGGAATGCGCGTGCGCGTCCACGAACCCGGGCGCCACGGCCAGCCCCGTCACGTCGATCACTCGCCGCGCCCCCACGATGTCGTCCCCGGGCACGATCCGCCCCTCCGATATGGCGACGTCACCCACGAAAGCCGCAGACCCAAGACCGTCGTACACCGTTCCACCACGAAGGATGAGATCAACCATGCAACCACCCAACACCCCATAAGTCGGGAAATCTTGTTGTGAAGCACCGAACAAGGCGGCCCGCGTTGGTCGGATGCGACGAAGAGCGGTAGCCCGGAGGACGCCTAGCGTGCCAGGCATGACGATTCGCCTGGCGGAGTTGATCGAGGAGTTCCAGGTGCCCGGGGCTTCCACGGCGTACTGGCATGACGGTGAGATCCACCGGCAGGCCGGCGGGCTGCTCAACCGGGACACGGGCGTCGAGGCCACGCCGGGCTCGCTGTTCCAGATCGGCTCGGTGACCAAGGTCTGGACGACCGCGATGATCATGCTGCTGATCGAGCAGGGCAGGCTCACGCTGGGCACGCCCGTCTCGGAGGTGCTGCCGGAGATCGATCCGAGCGTGACGATCGAGCACCTGCTCACCCACACCAGCGGTCTCGACGGCGACTTCTTCCACGACACGGGACGCGGTGACGACTGCCTGGAGAAGTACGTCACCGCCATCGCCGCCAGGCCGCTCGCCCACCCGGCGGGCGCCACGCACTCCTACAGCAACGGCGGCTTCTCCGTCGCCGGCCGCGTCGTCGAGGTCATCACCGGCAAGGTCTGGGACACCGCCCTGCGCGACCAGCTCGTCACCCCGCTCGGCCTGACCGGCACCTGGACGCTGCCCGAGGACGTCCTGCGCTTCCGCGCCGCGACCGGCCACCTCGGCGACGCGAACGACCCCACTCCGACCTGGGGCATCATGCGCTCCAACAGCCCTGCGGGCCAGATCTGCGCGACGGCCGCCGACCTGGTCCGCTTCGGCCGCACCTTCGCCGCGGGCGGCGGCCCGCTGTCGGAGGAGAGCGTGCGGGCGATGGCCAAGCCACGGGTCGAGGTGCCCGCGCGCGTCTACGGCACGCACTGGGGCCTCGGCTGGATCCTCGACACCTGGGACGGCACCCCTGTCCTGCTGCACGGCGGCAACACGATCGGCCAGGCCGCGATGCTGTGGGTGGTCCCCTCCACGGGCACCGTGATCGCGCTCCTGGCGAACGGCGGCGACACCGACGGCTTCTTCCACGCCGTCGCCGCCGACCTGTTCCCCCGGCTCGCCGGGCTGCGTCCGCCGAGCCCGCCGCAGCCGCCCGACCCGCCGTCGGAGCACGATCTCGCCGCGCACGAGGGCGTGTACGAACGCACAGGAGCCCGCATCACCGTACGGACCGCCGAGCTGATCTACGAGAACACCAGCGACCTCGCCGACCTGCAGCCGCCCATGAGCTTCGACCTGGTGCCCACGGGCGAGCACAGGTTCCTGGCCCGCCGGCCCGGCGACCGCCTCTGGACGCCCGGCGCGTTCTACTCGCTGCGGGACGGATCGCCGCACCTGTACTTCGGCGTGCGCTCCACCCCCAAGACCTCGTGACGATCACCATCGCCGAGCTCACCGGCCTCGACGAGCACCACCAGGCCGCCGACCTGATCACGAAGATCTGGCACAAGGAGCTGCTCGACCCCGGCCTCATCCGGTCGATCGCGCACGTCGGCGGCTATGTCGCGGGCGCGCGCAGGGGCGGCGAGCTCGTCGGCGTCTCCATCGGCTTCTTCGCCGGCGACGGGCACCTGCACTCCCACATCACCGGCGTGCTGCCCGGCGCCAGGGGCGGGCTCGGCCTGGCGCTCAAGGAGCACCAGCGGGCCTGGGCGCTGGCCAGGGGCGTGTCCGCGGTGTCGTGGACGTTCGATCCGCTGGTCAGCAGGAACGCCTATCTGAACATCCACAAGCTCGGCGCCCGGCCGGCCGCGTACCTGCCCGACTTCTACGGGACGATGCGCGACGCGATCAACGCGGGCGAGGACACCGACCGGCTCTACGTCGTCTGGGACCTGAGCGCGCCCCCGCGTGACCGGCCCGAGGCGGACCTGAGCGGCGCGATCGTGCTGCTCGGCCGCGACGGCGACGAGCCGCACCGCACGACGGAGGGTGGTGGATCCCGGGGCCGGCTCGCGATCGCGATGCCCCGGGACATCGAGACCCTGCGCGCCCTCTCCCCCGCCACCGCCGCCCGCTGGCGCGCGGCCGTACGGGAGGCACTGCTCACGAGCGGCGAGACGGGACACATGATCGTCGACGTCACCCGCGATGGCTGGTATGTCCTGGGAGATGAGACTTAGGTTGACCACCCTCGGCCGGATCCTGGACGACCTCGGCTCGACGTTCCTCGACATCGTCGCCGCCCCCGGCGACATGGACGCCGACGTGGTCACGGTGCAGATCTACGACCCGCTCGACGAGCTGACCACCCCGCCGGGCACGATCCTGCTCGGCGTGGGCGTGGACGGCGGTGACCGCATCTGCGAGCTGCTGCGGGCGCTCGGCAAGCTGGGCGCCGCCGGTCTGGTCGTGAAGTCGCCCGTCGCGGTGGACGACCGCGTGCGGACGACCGTGACGGAGACCGGGGTGGTGCTGCTCGGCCTGACCAGGGCGGCGTCGTGGGCGCAGGTGGCGGCCCTGTTACGGGCCCTGCTCGCCGAGGGCGACGTCGGCGGGCCCGGGGAGCCGGCCGAGCCGCCCGACGACCTGTTCACGCTGGCCAACGCCGTGTGCGAGCTGCTGGACGCGCCCATCACGATCGAGGACAGGTCGTCGCGGGTGCTGGCGTTCTCCGGGCGGCAGGACGAGGCGGACCAGGCGCGCGTGGAGACCGTCCTGGGGCGGAAGGTGCCGGAGAAGTACCAGCGGCTGCAGGAGGAACGCGGCATCTACCGCGAGCTGTACCAGAGCCGCGACCCCATCTTCTTCGACCTGGGCGGCGGCATGCTGCCCAGGACCGCCATCGCCGTCCGCGCCGGGGACGAGATCCTGGGCTCGATGTGGGCCACGGTGCCCGGCCCGCTGCCCGAGCACCGGCGCAGGGCGTTCGCCGACGCCGCCAAGATCGTCGCGCTGCACCTGCTGCGCCAGCGCGCGGGCGCGGACGCCCAGCGCCGGCTGCGTGCCGACCTGCTGTCCACCGTGCTGGAGGGCGGCAGGGACGCCGCCGACGCCGCGGCCCGGCTGGGCATCACGACCGAGCGCGTGTGCGTGCTGGCCGCCGGGCTCGACGAGACGGCCATGGAGGACGTGGCGGGGCGGGAGGGCGAGCGGCAGCGGTTCTGCGACGCGCTCGCCCTGCACGTGGGCGCCATCCACCCGCACGCCGCGGCGGCGCTGGTGGGCGGCGTGGCGTACGCGGTGCTGCCGCTGCACGTCCAGGCCGCGGACGCCGAGCGGCGGGCGGTGCGCGTGGCGGAGAGCTTCCTGGCCAGGACCGGCCGGCGCTTCCCGGCGGCGATCGGCGTCGGGCGCCTGGTGAGCACGCTGGCGGACGTGGGCCGCTCCCGGGCGGACGCCGCACGGGCCCTGCGCGTCCTGCGCGCGCGAGGGATCTCCGGCGTGGCGGCCGCCTACGGGGACGTGTACTTCGAGTCGCTGTTACTGCAGCTCGGGGATCTGGTGGCGGCCGAGGAGCAGCCGCCGGCCGGCCCGTACGAGAAGCTGGTCGCCTACGACGCCGAGCACGGGACGGACCTGGTGGGCACGCTCCGGGCCTATCTCGACGCCCTGGGCAACGTCCACGCGGCGGCCAAGTCGGTACGCGTCCACCAGAACACCTTCCGCTACCGGTTGCGCAGGCTGACCGCGATCTCCGGCCTGGACCTCGACGACCCGGACGCCCGCCTCGCGGTGAGCCTGCAGATCCGCCTGTACGCCTAGCGTCACCTGGCGATCATGCGAATCGTGCTGGGCGCGAACGAGCCGCCCAACCGGCCGAACTCCGCGCCGTTCCCGAACAGCGGCTGGGTGATGTCCGCGAACGGGACGATGTCCGCCTTCCTGTAGAGCGCCTCCTCCGCGGCGTTCCACTTCGCGCAGCTCGCGTCGCCCGTGGCCGCCCCGGCCTCGCCCACCAGCCGGTCGTAGTCGGCGTTGGCGATGGAGGACCAGTTGGCGCCCTTCGGCGGCCCGTCGCCCGACAGGAACGGCACCATCATGCTCGGCAGCGGCACGTTGACCTGGATCCACCCGGCGTCCCAGTCCATCGAGCCGTCGTTCACCCCGGCGAGCTGGGGCGAGGTGAGCTGCCTGAGCTCGGTCTCGACCCCGAGCCCGGCCCACTTCTGCTTCATCAGCTCGGCCACCGACTTGCCCGGGTCCCCGTGCTCGGCGAGATAGAGGAACGTGAGCTTCAGCCTCTTGCCGTCCTTCGCCCGGACGCCGTCGGCTCCCTTGGCCCAGCCCGCCTCGTCCAGCAGGGCCCCCGCGCCCGCCGGATCGAACGCCGGAAGGGCGGTCGTCGTCACTCCCGGGCAGACCTTGGGCTGCATGCTCAGCCCCTCAGGCGTGGCGCCGGTCCCCGCGGTGGCCACGCGTTGCAGCTCGGCGAGGTCGAGGCCCATCGTGAGCGCCCGGCGCACCCGCTCGTCCTGGGCCGGGCGGCCCTGCGCCTGGTTGTAGGTGAACTCGCCGAACATGAGCCGGATCTCGCTCTTGAACAGCTTCTTCGCCTCGGCGCGGGCGCGGTCGGGGCCGATCACGTACGCGGCGTTGAGCTGGCCGGACAGCAGCAGGTTCGCGGCCGTGGTCTCGTTCTTGACGACCTTGAGCACGACCTTGTCGGGCAGTCCCTCGTCCTTGCCGGTCGCGCCGCCGGGGCCCCAGGCGTATTCGGGGCGCTTGGTCAGCGTGTAGTGGTCGCCGGCCACGGACTCGGTGATCTGGAACAGGCCGGTGCCGTGCTTGCCGGCCTTGAGCCCAGCCGGGTCGGACAGGCCCTTGCCGCAGACCACGAACACCGACGCCAGCCGCCGCAGCAGGAAGGGGTCGGGGGTCTTCACCGTCATCGTCACCGTGCCGGCCTTGTCGTCCGCGCGGGCCTTGAGGTCGGCCGGCACGTACAGGCCGAGGAGCTGGGACTTGCTGGCCGGGTCCGCGATGTGGCTGACGCCGGCGGCCACGTCCCCGGCCGTCAGCGGCGTGCCGTCCGCGCAGGTCACGCCCTTGGCGAGGGTGAACTCGGCGGAGGTCGGGGTGGTCTTCCACGAGGTCGCCAGGCCGGGGATGACCGTGCCGTCGTCCTTGAAGGAGACGAGCGTGTCGTAGAGGAAGAAGTCGACGTTGCGGGGCTCGGACAGGGCGGTCAGGAGCGGGTTCAGGTCGCCGGGCTCCATGATGGCCATCGTGAAGGTGGCGCCCCTGGCGTATTTACCCGCGGCCGGCGGCGGGGCCCCGCCGGAGCCGCCGCACGCCGCGGTCGCCAGGGCCACCGCGCCGAGCACCCCGAGCAGGCGAGCGCGCATATCGTCTCCCATCCTCCATGCTGCGATGAGTGGTGCTGCGATGAGTGCCAGCGTGGTACGAGGTGCGGGCCTGGTCATCGTGGGATCCGACGAAGACCGCAAATCCAGCGGTATATCCGGACTACTTCCTGTCCGTTCCGACAGAAGCACCCCGTGAGACTGGGCGATGCGTACGATTCCCGACTCAGCTCGCAAATGACAAGATTCCCGCCATGGCCGTGCCCCTGACCCACCCCAGGCACCCCGCGACGCGGCGCCGGCGACATCCCTGGGGCGCCTACCTCGCGCGCCGCCTCCTGCGCTTTCTGCTCTCCCTGCTCCTGCTGATCACCGCCACGTTCGGCATGATCCACGTCATCCCCGGCGACCCGATCAGGGCCGCGCTGGGCATCACGGCCTCCGCCGAGCTGGTCGCCGCGCGGACCCACGAGCTCGGGCTCGACCTGCCCATCTGGCAGCAGTACGCCCGGTACGCCACCGGCCTGTTCAGCGGGGACCTCGGCGCCTCCATGGCCACGGGGCTGCCGGTGTCCAGGACGATCGCCGACCGCCTCCCGTACACCGCGCTGCTCGCCCTGGTCGCCTTCACGGTCGTGATGCTCATCGCCGTCCCGGCGGGCCTGGCGGCGGCCGCGTGGACCCGCGGCGGGCGCAGGCGCGCAGCGGAGCTGCTGTTCACCGGCGTCAGCGGGCTGCTGGCGGTGGTGCCGGAGTTCCTGCTGGCCGTGGCCATGATCGTGGTGTTCGCGGTGACCTGGGAGCTGCTGCCGGTCGCGAACGTCTCCGGCTCGCTGACCCCGTCCTACTACGTGCTGCCCGCGCTGGCCCTGGCTGTCGGCCCGGCGGCGGCGCTGGCCAGGATCGTCCGCGTCGAGGCCCTGTCGGTGCTGTCGTCGGACTACATCCGCACGGCCCGCGCCAAGCGCCTGCCCGCCCGCCTGCTCTACCTGCGCCACGCCCTGCCGAACCTGCTCACCGGCGCGCTCACCATCGGCGGCCTGCTGATCTCCGGCCTGGTCGCGGGCAGCGTGCTGGTGGAGAACGTGTTCGTCTGGCCGGGGCTCGGCAGCGCGCTCGTGGAGGCGATCAAGGCCAAGGACTATCCGGTGGTCCAAGGGGTCGTGCTCGTCTACGGCGGCGCCGTCCTGCTGGTGAACCTGGCCGTCGACGTGGCGCTCGGCCGGCTCGACCCGCGTTCGACGATCAAGGAGGACTGATGCGGGGGCTGAGGAACCCGCTGGGGGTCGCGTCCGTGGTGTCGCTGGCGTTCCTGCTGTTCGCGGCCGGGCTCGGCGCGCTCCTCTGGGGCGACGCCGCGGTCAGGACGGACACGATGGCGCTCGCGCAGGGCGCGTCGGCCGCGCATCCCATGGGCACCGACGGGCTCGGCAGGGACGTGCTGGCCAGGGTCATGGTGGCGGCCCGGCCGTCGATCGGGCTGGCGCTGCTGGCCACCGCGATCACCGTGGCGGGCGGGCTCCTGCTCGGCGGCCTGCCCGCCGTGCTCGGCCGCCGCGCGGGACGCCTGCTGACCGGCTTCATCGGGCTCGTGGTCGCCTTCCCCGGCCTGCTGATCGCGCTGGTGCTGGCGGTGGTCCTGGGCAGCGGCGGCCGGTCGGCGGCGGTCGCGATCGGGCTGGCGGGGGTGCCCGCGTTCGCCCGGCTCACCCAGACGCTGGCCGCCTCGGTCGCCGGGCGCGACTTCGTGGCCGCGGCGCGGGTGCTCGGGGTGGGGCGGGCGCGCATGCTGTTCCGGCACATCCTGCCCAACATCGGCGAGCCGCTCATCGTGCAGGCCACGCTGGGCGCGGGCGGCGCGCTGCTGGCCTTCGCCGCGCTGTCCTTCCTCGGGCTCGGCGTGCAGGCGCCGGACTACGACTGGGGGCTGCTGCTCAACGAAGGGCTGAACAGGGTCTACGTGAACCCGGCCGCCGCGCTCGCCCCCGGCATCGCGGTGGTGCTGGCCGGGCTCGCGTTCAACGTGCTGGGCGAGTACGCGGCCCAGGTCTTCGGCGGGCGGACCCCGGCCGCGCGGGCGGCGGGCAGGTCGGCCCGCCCGGTGGCCGGGGACGCCCTCACGGTGACGGACCTGCGCGTCTCCTTCGCCGGCGCCGTCCCGGTCAAGGGCGTGTCCTTCACGGTCGGGCCCGGCGAGCGCGTCGGCCTGGTGGGCGAGTCGGGCTCGGGCAAGTCGCTGACCGCGCTCGCGGTCTCGGGGCTGGTCGAGCCGCCCGGCGTCGTCACGGGCTCCATCAGGGCGGGTGAGACGGCCATGGTCTTCCAGGATCCGATGACGTCGCTGAACCCGGCCCTGCGCGTCGGGATCCAGCTCGCCGAGGTGGCGACCGTACACGGGCGGCTGGCCCGCCGGGCCGCGAGGGAGCGGGCCGTCGCCAGGCTCACGGACGTGCACATCGCGGCGGCGGCCAGGGTGATCGGGCAGTATCCGCACGAGCTGTCCGGCGGCATGCGGCAGCGCGCGATGATCGCCATGGGCCTGATGGGCAGCCCGCGGCTGATCATCGCCGACGAGCCCACCACGGCGCTCGACGTCACCGTCCAGAAGCAGATCCTCGACCTGCTGCGCGAGGTCAGCACCGCCACCGGGGCGGCGATCCTGCTCATCTCGCACGACCTCGCGGTGGTCGCGCAGCTCTGCTCGCGGGTCCTCGTCATGTACGCCGGCGTGATCGTCGAGGACCTGACCGCCGAGCAGCTCGTCGCGGGCCCCGCGCATCCCTACACGCGGGCACTGCTGGCCTCGGTGCCCGACATGTCGGCCGATCGGGCGCTGCCGCTGGCCACGATCCCCGGCCGCATGCCGTCGCCCGCCGAGCCGGTCACCGGCTGCCCGTTCGCGCCACGGTGCCCGCGGGCCGGCGAACGCTGCCTGACCGCCATGCCCGCCCTCGACGGGGGCGTGGCCTGCTGGCATCCGGTACGGGAGGAGGCGCCGTGACGGCGTTGGAGTTCGACGGCGTACGCGTGCGGCTCGGCCGCGGACGCCGGGCGGTGGACGCGGTCGGCGGCGTGGACCTGACGGTGCCCGCGGGGACGGCCGTGGGCCTGGTCGGCGAGTCGGGATGCGGCAAGTCGACCCTGGCCAGGGCGGCGGTGGGCCTGGTACCGCTGGCCGCCGGGCGGATCACGCCCACGAGCGGCGTGCAGCTCGTCTTCCAGGACCCGTACTCGTCGCTGGACCCCCGGATGACCGTCGGCGCCGCCGTCGCCGAGGCCGTCCCCGGACGCGGCGGCGGTGACGTGGCGCGGCTGCTCGACCTCGTCGGCCTGGAGGCCGAGCACGCCACCCGCCTGCCGCGCCACCTGTCCGGCGGCCAGCGGCAGCGGGTGGCCATCGCGCGGGCGCTGGCGGCCCGCCCCGCCGTCATGATCGCGGACGAGATCACCTCGTCCCTGGACGTGTCCGTGCAGGGCATGGTCCTCAACCTGATCCGCGACCTGCAGCGCGAGCTGGGCCTGACCATGCTGTTCATCTCGCACAACCTGGCCGTCGTCCGCTACGTCAGCGACCACGTGGCGGTCATGAACCGGGGCCGCATCGTCGAGTCCGGGCCGGTGGACGACGTGCTGACCGACCCCAGGGACCCGTACACGCGGGCCCTGCTCGATGCCGTTCCCCGGCTTCGCTGACCCCGAGTTTCGGACATCCGTAAGATGTGTGGCCATTGCTACGGATGTGACTTAGGGGTCTGAAACATGACAATGCTCTCTCGCCGGAGCCTGCTCAGGGCCGGCGCGATCGCGGTGCCCGCCGCAGTCCTGCCGGCCACCCGCCCGGCGCACGCGGCCGCGCCGTTGCCGGTGGTGCAGACCGCGGGCACGGCGCCCGCGACGCTGGCCGGGTTCGACAACGTGGTGAAGACCTTCGTGAAGGATCGCAAGATCACCGCCGCGCAGCTCGCCATCATGAAGAGCGGCAAGATCGTGCTGGCGCGCGCCTACCGCTACAACGACTACTCCAGGGCGCTGCCGACGGTGTCGCCGACGTCGCTGTTCCGGATCGCCAGCCTGAGCAAGAACATCACCTCGGCCGCGATCATGCGCCTGGTCCAGGACGGCAAGCTGAGCCTGTCGGCCAAGGTCACCCAGCTGCTCGGGCTCACCCCGGCCGACCCCCGCATGGAGCAGGTCACCGTGCTCAGGCTGATGCAGCACCTGGGCGGCTGGGACTCGACAGCCTCCAAGGACCCGCTCTGGCTGGACCACACCATCTCGGCCGCGCTCGGCATCCCGCTGCCGATCGGGCACGCCGACATCATCAAGTACGCGACCGCCCGCAAGCTCGACTTCGACCCGGGCACGAAGATGGTCTACAGCAACTACGGCTACCTGCTGCTCGGCCGGATCATCGAGCGGGTCTCCGGCACGTCATACGAGTCGTACGTCAAGACCAAGCTGCTCGCGCCGCTGGGCATCACCCGGATGCGGATCGGCAAGAGCCTCAAGAGCGAGGCCGTGACCGGCGAGATCTCCTACGAGTCGCAGTACACGAACAAGACGGTCATGGACACCTCAGGCACCGTCGTCCCCTATCCGTACGGCGGGTTCAACATGCCCAACCAGGACGCGAACGGCGGCTGGCTGGCCTCCGCCGTGGACCTGGTCCGCTGGACGCTCGCCTTCGACAAGCCGGGCACCGTGCTCAGCTCGGCCTCGATCGCCAAGCTGATCGCCAAGCCGGAGATCGGCGTCAACGAGTACGGCTCCTGGTACGGCGGCGGCTGGTGGGTGCGCCAGGTCACCGGCCACGTCAACACCTGGCACAACGGCTCGATGCCGGGCACGTTCACCTATCTCGCGCGGCTGCAGAACGGGTTCAGCTACGCGGTGACGTTCAACCGGCGGGAGGAGACCGGGTCGCTCGACTACGACACGATCGACGACGACATGAACAAGGTCTCCGTGTCGTCCTGGCCCACGACAGACCTCACGTCCAAGTATTTCTGACCCTTGCCCGGTCGTCGCTCGCAAGCGTATATTCGTCTACGAGTAACCGTAGACGAATATACCTGAGGTGAGTGACGATGCCGAAAGCCCGCAAGGTCGGCAATCTGCTGGCACTCGCCGTCCTGTCCGCCCTGGCCCAGCGGCCGATGCACCCGTACGAGATCGCCACGGCGTTGCGGGGCTGGGGCAAGGAACAGGACATGGACATCAAGTGGGGGTCCCTCTACACAGTCGTCCGCAACATGGACAAGCACGGCCTGATCGCGGCCGTGGAAAGCGTCCGCGAAGGCCGCCGGCCCGAGCGGACCGTCTATCGCATCACCGACGACGGCCGCGCGGAGCTGGTCGACTGGGCCCGCGAGCTGGTCTCGACCCCCGTCAGGGAGCAGCCGCGGTTCCGCGCCGGCCTGTCGGTGCTCAGCGTCCTGCATCCGGACGAGGCCACGAGCCTCCTCCGGCAGCGGCTGCACGCGCTGGAGGAGGCCATCGAGACCGCCCGCGACACGCTGGAGGGCTATCTGCGGCAGGTGCCGCGGTTGTTCCTGGTCGAGGCGGAATATGACCTGGCCGTCCAGGAGGCGGAGGCCGCCTGGATCCGGTCCCTGCTCGCCGAGCTCGACTCCGGCGCGTATCCGGGGCTGGACGTCTGGCGGACCTTCCACGAGACCGGCGAGCTGCCGGCTGAGCTTCAGGAGCTCGCGGACAAGACCAGCACCGACGAGTAGATCCACGGTCCCGGCGCGGTGCGCCAACACCACGCCGGGACCCATTCCCCGAACCACACCTGGGAAAGGCGTCAGGCCCGAGGCGGCAACCACGAGGATAGCCTGGCTCCTCTCCCGGGGCGGTTCCGGCTGCACGCGAACCGATCACCCAGGGAGAAGGACCATGACCGAGGTCAAGACAGCGATCGTCATCGGCGGCGGCATCGCCGGGCCCGTGGCCGCACTGGCACTACGCAAAGCGGGCATCGAGGCCACCGTCCACGAGGCGTACCCGAGCCTCACCAGCGGCGTCGGCGGCACGCTCGCGCTCGCCCCGAACGGCCTCGCGGCCCTGCGCACCATCGGCGCGGACGAGGCCGTGACCGCCATCGCCACACCGGTCAAGCGCACGGCCATGACCGTCGGCCGCAAGCACCTGGACCTGCCGGGGCTGACCGGCCTGCCCCCGCAGCAGCAGGTGCACCGCAACGACCTCAACCGCGCCCTGCACGACCGGGCCGTCGCTGGCGGCGTCACGATCGAGTACGGCAAGCGGCTGGTCGGCGTGCGGGAGGACGGCAAGGGCGTCACCGCGTCCTTCGCCGACGGCAGCACCGCCACGGCCGACGTCCTCATCGGGGCCGACGGCATCCACTCGACCGTCCGCCGCCTCATCGACCCGGACGCCGCCGGCCCGCGCTACACGGGGCTGCTCGGCTTCGAGGCGGTCGCGCGGCACGAGGTGGGCCACGAGCCGGGCACGATGACGTTCGCCTTCGGCAAGCGCGCCTACTACCTCTACTGGCCGGAGCCGGGCGGCGGCACCCGGTGGGGCGTCAACCTGCCGCAGGAGCGCCCGATGAGCCTCACGGAGGCCCGCGCGGTGCCCTCGTCCGACTGGATGCGGACGCTGCTCGCCGCCTACGGCGAGGACGATCCCGGCCGCGAGCTGATCCTGACCAGCGAAGCCGACGAGCTGCAGGTGGTGGGTTCGCTGCACATCATGCCGCCCGTCAGGCACTGGCACCGGGGACGCATGGTGCTGGTCGGCGACTCCGCGCACGCGCCGTCCAACAGCTCGGGCCAGGGCGCGTCGCTGGCCGTCGAGAGCGCGGTGCAGCTGGCCCGCTGCCTGCGCGACCTGCCGGACATCCCGTCGGCGTACGCCGCCTTCGAACGCCTGCGTCGCAGCCGCGTGGAGAAGGTCGCCGCCCGCGCCGCGCGGATCAACCACGCCAAGGCCCCGGGGTCGGTGGCCCGGGTCCTGATGCCGATCATGATGCCGATCATGCTGAAGACCATCATGAACCCGGAGAAGACGGTCGGCCCCGAGCAGCGCTACCTGATCGACTGGGACGCCCCGGTCACCAGGGACCTCGCGCTCGTCTGAGTACGCCAACCGGTCGATAGCGGGACAGCCGGGATGGCATCCTGGGAAGCCCACGATCACGAGGAGATCAGCGATGGCCCACCCTCTCGGCACGCAGCCCGCGCCCCGGCGGACTCCGCTCACCTCGGACGAGAGAGCCAGGAGCGAAGTGGCCTTCAGCGCCCTCGTGACCGAGCACCTCACCACCAGCGGGCGGTTCAGGGTGAGCGCTGACACGCCGGAGATGGTGGAGCTCTTCCAGGCCGTCGCCCGCCGGGTGGGCGAGCAGCTCCGGCGGCCCGTGGTCAGTTACGCCAACGGCCGGTACATCGTGATCACCTTCGGCCAGGAGCCCGGTCAGGCCCTCCCCGCCCAGCGGTGAGGCGGGCACGCGGCGGCGGGGCCGGTGATCCGGCGGCCCGGAGCGCCCGATGAGTGACCCCGGCGGCTTCGGCCCGCCGGAACCGGGTGGACGCATCGGCCCGTACCAGATCACGGGCCGGATGGGCGCCGGCGGCATGGGCGTGGTCTATGCGGGGACCGCGGCCGACGGCGCCCGGGTCGCGGTCAAGGTCATCCATCCGGGGCTGGCCGCCGACCCGCAGTTCCTCGCCCGCTTCATCCGCGAGGTCGATCTCCTGTCGCGGGTGCGGGGGCGGTGCACTGTCTCCGTGCTCGCCTCCGACACCACCGCGGTGCCGCCCTGGCTGGCCACCGAGTTCGTCCCCGGGCCGACGCTGAGCGACCACGTGCGGGATCGCGGGCCGCTGCGGCCGGACGAGCTGCTGTCGTTCGGCGTGGACATCGCCGAGGCGCTCACCGACATCCACCGGGCCGGCATCGTGCACCGCGACCTCAAGCCGGGGAACGTGATCCTCGCCGCCTCCGGGGCGAAGGTCCTGGACTTCGGCATCGCCAGGGCCCTCGACGAGAGCGGCCTCACGGGCACCGGCGCGCTGATCGGGACGCCCGGCTGGATCAGCCCCGAGCAGTACCGGGGCGACCCGGCGGACGCCGCCGCCGACGTCTTCGCCTGGGGCGCGCTGATGGCGTACGCCGCGACGGGCCGCCCGCCGTTCGGCATCGGGGCCCCCGACGTCCTCGCCTACCGCGTCATGAGCGTCGACCCCGACCTGTCCGGGGTGCCGTCAAGAATCCGCGACCTCGTACGCGACGCGCTCGCCAAGGAGCGAGCGGCCCGACCGGCCGCACACCAGCTGCTCGCCCAGATCACCGCGCTGCGCGCGGGCGGCACGCTACCCCTGACGCACCCGCCGCACGGCACGCTGCCCCTGTCGCGCCCCCCGCACGGCACGGAGCCCCTTTCGCGCCCCCCGCACGGCGCAGGGCCACTGCCCCTTTCACGACCGCCGCACGGCCGGCGCCTGGCGCTGCCGCTGTGGTCGGCGGCGGCCGTCGTGGCGACGGTCGCGACCATCGGCGTGGTGTTCGCGCTGAGCTCGGCCCGGACGCCCGAGGCGATCGAGAGCCCGGACGACGTCTCCTCCTCCACCTACTCGGAAAGCCACACACCGTCCGAGGAGACGTCGGACGAGGAGACCCCCGAAAGGACTCCCGAGGAGACCCCTACGGAAACCCCGGAGGAGACGCCCACCGAGAAACCCGCTGAGAAGCGCACTGCGAAGCCCACGCCGCGCAAGACGCGCGCGGCCACCGTCATGCCCTGCGCCTCCGAGCGCTCGATCCTCGATCAGGCCGCCGCGTCGAACGGCGGCTCCCTGCCGGACGACGTCGTGGTAACGCGCAAGCGCTGCGCCGGCAACTGGGTCGCGGCCGAGCTCGACTCCCCGAGCGTCGGCGGCATCGACCTGATCGCGAAGCGGAACGCGACCCGGTTCGTCGCCGCCGAGATCGGCAGCAACTTCTGCTCGGCGGACGAGCGGCCGGCGCTGCTCGCGAGCGCGCCGGCCGGCATCAAGGCGTTCCTCTGCCCCAACGGCTTCGGCTGACGCCCTGCCGCGTCTTCACCCGAAGGTGAGCACGGGCTTGAGCGTGTTGCCCTTCTCGGAGTCCTCCACCGCCTGGTTGATGTCCTCGAACGCGTACGTCCTGATCAGCCGGTCGAACGGGAAGCGGCCCCGCCGGTGCAGCTCGACCAGCAGGGGGATGAAGCGCCGCGGCACGCTGTCACCCTCGACGATCCCGCGTACGCTCCGGCCGAACAGCAGCGAGGACATGTCGAGCGAGACCTCGGTGCCGAGGGCGGCGGCGCCGACCAGGCCGCAGGTGCCGCCGTTGGCCAGCGCGTCGACGGCCTGCCGCAGCACGCCGGGGACCGCGGTGGTGTCGATGGTGTAGCCGAGGCCGAGGCCGCCGGTGAGGTCGCCCAGCCGCTCCAGCGGGTCGTCCGCGGCGGCGTCGATCACGTGGGTGGCGCCCAGCTCCCTGGCCAGCTCCAGGCGCCGCGCGTTCAGGTCGATGGCGACGATCGTGGAGCAGCCCGCGATGACGGCCGCCATCACCGCGCTCATGCCGACCGAGCCCGTGCCGAAGATCGCGATGCTGCTGCCCGCCGGGGGGTCGAGCGAGTTCAGCACCGCGCCCGCGCCGGTCTGGACGCCGCAGCCGAGCGGGCCGAGCAGCTCCAGGCGCGCGTCCTCGTCCACCTTGACGACGTTGCGCACGTCAGCACGACGTGATCGCCGGGCCGCACATAGCCGACCCCGTCGCCGACGGCCTCCACCACCCCCGCCCCCTCGTGGCCGAGCACCGCGGGCAGCGGCACCGGATACCACTGGTCGCGAATGATCAGATCGGTGTGGCAGACGCCGGAGCTCACCATCCGTACGAGGACCTCGCCCGGACGGGGATCGTCCAGTTCGAGCGGGGTCAGGACGAAGGGCGCGCCTCGGGTCTCGGTCAGGGCCGCAGTGATGCGCACGGTACGACTCCTTTGCCGACGAGTCCTTTCCCGGCAACATAGGCCCGGCATCCGCGGCCCGCCCCTGCACCGACGGCCACACTTCCCTCCTCATCCGCTCCCAGCTCAAAGTGAGCTCATGGCCGGGCGAAAACCATTGTTGAAGAGGCCCGGCGCGAGTCAGGTCGGCCGGCGATCGAACCGGCACCCTGATGCGGTACCGCCTATTTAAATGAGAATTCAAGATGGCGGTTAACGCCCGTAGCGGTAGGATGCGCCTGGTCAGCCGTGGGCTGCGCCGCGAAGTCCTTTGTGTGGGTGCGGCATGAGATAGAGGTGCGGCATCTGCTGAAGGCGGCTACAGTACCTGCAACCGTAGTTTAATTGGAGCACCCTTATGGCGAAGCGTATTGTTGAGTCCTTTGTCGATGACATCGACGGCAGTGAAGCCGGGGGGACCACGAGGTTCGCCCTCGACGGCACGAGCTACGAGATCGACCTGTCGGGCACGAACAGGGACCAGCTGGAGAAGGCTCTGGCGCCCTTCATCACCAAGGCTCGCGCGGTCCGCGCCGACCGGAGCCTGCGCGGCCGCCGCGCAGGCGCCGCCACGCCCCGGACCGTCACCCGTGAGAAGTCCACGGAGATCAGGCGCTGGGCCAAGGCCCAGGGCCTGCCGGTGAGCGAGCGTGGCCGCATCGCCGCCACCGTCGTGGAGCAGTACGAGGCAGCCCACTGAAAAGTGTCCTGCCGGTGGGCAACCACCAGGCCGGCGTGGCAGTCGGAGATGACCAGCTGCACGCCGGACAGGCCACCCACGGCCGCTGCGGTGTCCCGGACACCGCGCCGGCACGACAGCGGACGCGCGCCTGAACAGGCGCGCGTCCGCGGTGCCGACTCGCTAGACGGTCGTGCTCATGCCGTGGCCGGCGAGGTGAAGAACTCGGCCAGCACGGGGGCGATGGCCTCAGGGGCCACGTTGTGGGGCTGGCCGGTGAGACTGGCCCGCCGGACGTCCGGCAGCAGCCCGGCCACGGCCTGCGCCGTGCTGCTGATCCACGGGATCGTCCCGCCGTCGATGACGAGAGTGGGCACCGTGACGCCGGCCAGCCGGTCGGCGGGCAGGGAGAAGTCACCGGTGATGGTGGCGTCGTAGACGAGCGTGTGGGCCACGGCCTCCATCGCCGCCCAGCCGGGGAAGTCCCGCATCGGGGCCACGAACTCGGCCGGCATTCCGACCGCGGCGGTCAGGAACAGCTCGCACATGTCGCCCCGGCGGCCCTCGGCCAGCAGCGCCACGAGCTGCTCGCGATAGTCGGCCGGCACCGGCGTACGGGTGCCGGGCAGGATGTAGGGCACCTCCCACACCGCCAGCCGGTCGACGGCGAGCCCGCGGGCGGCGGCTTCCAGGGCGATCACGCCGCCGCCGGAGGTGCCGTACAGGTGCGCCGACCCGCCCGCCTCGGCGATGATCGCCTCGATGTCCTCGAACTCGCGGTCCGCCGCGTAGGGGGCGGTGTCACCGCTGTCGCCACGACCGCGCCGGTCGTAGTTGTAGACCGTCAGGTCCTGGGCCAGCAGCTCGGCCAGGGGCGCGGTCGCGGACCGGTCGTTGGGACCGGCGCCGATGAGGATCACGGCCGGGCCCTGCCCGATCCGGTCGTAGGCGATCGCGGTGCCGTCCTGCGAGATGACCTTGTTCATGTCGTTCCCCTCGTGTCCGTGCTTTCCGGTATGTGATCAGCTTGCTACGGGCGGCGGGGCCGGGCATCGGTGATCACTACTGATCCACCACTGAGAGATCCGTCTCGCGGACACGTAGGTGATGATGTCCGGGTGATCGTAAAAGTGTCCGAGCGCGAGGCCGAGGTGCTGGCGGCGGTGGCGGCGCGGCTGTCGAACGCGCAGATCGCGCACCGGCTGCACATCTCCGTCCGCACGGTCGAGAGCCACGTCGCCTCGCTGCTGCGTAAGTACGGCGTGGCCGATCGGCAGGCGCTGGCCGCACTGGCCGGGCAGCCGGCGCAGGACGACCCGGACGGCGATCCCCCGGACGCGTCACTGGCGGGGGTTCCCGTGGCGTTGACCTCGTTCGTCGGACGCGAGCCGGAGCGCGCGGCGGTCCTGACGGCGTTCGGGGCGTCCCGCCTGGTCACCCTGCTGGGCCCGGGCGGCGTCGGTAAGAGCAGGCTTGCGGCGGAGATCTGCTCGTCCCATCCGGCGGGCGGGGCGTTCGTGGATCTGGTTCCGGCACGGGACGGGTTCGTCACGCAGGCCGTGGCCAGGGCGCTCGGGGTCAGCGAGCGCGCCAGGCAGCCGCTGGAGGATGTCGTCGTGGAGCGGCTGCGCCGCGGCCGGGCGCTGCTCGTGCTCGACAACTGCGAGCACGTGCTGGACGCGGCGGCCGGTTTCGCAGAGCGGTTGCTGGCCGCCTGCCCGGGCACCCGGGTCCTGGTGACGAGCCGCGAGCGGCTCAGCGTGCCCGGAGAGCGTACGGTGCCGATCGGCCCGCTGCCGCTGTCCTCCGACGCGGAGACGCTCTTCCGCCACCGCGCCACCGCGGCCGACCCCGGCTTCGGCGCCGACCCGGCGCTGCTGACGGAGATCTGCGCCCGGCTCGACGGCATGCCTCTCGCCATCGAGCTCGCCGCGGCCCGCAGCGCCTCTCTGGGGGCGGGCGGGCTGCTGGTGGCGCTCGACGACAGCCTGCGGGTGCTCACCGGGGGCCGGGGCTCCGACCAGCGGCACCGGTCGCTGCGCGCGGTACTCCAATGGAGCTACGAACTGCTCGACGAGGAGGAGCAGGCGCTGTTCCGGCGGCTGTCGATGTTCCGCGGTGGCTTCGACCTGGCCGCGGCGACGGCTCTCAGTGCCGGCGGCGGGCCCGGTGCGATCACCGACGTGCTGGGGCGGCTCGTCGACAAGAGCCTCGTCGTCCGCGGCCGCGGGACGGCGAGCCGGTGGCAGCTCCTGCAGACCGTCAGGGCCTTCGCCGGCGAGTTGTTACGCTCCGCCGGCGAGGACGGCGCGGTCCGGGAGCTCCACCTGCTGTGGGCCACCGGCGCCGCGGCTGCCGTGGAGGACCGGCTGATCGCCGCCAGACGCGGCCGGGCCGAGGCGGCGGCGCAGGTCGAGGGCGGGCGACGGGAGGTGGCCGAGAGCTGGCGGCAGGAGTTCGACGCGGTCGCCGACGACCTGCGCGCAGCACTGGCCACCGCCCCGCCCAGTCCAGACCGCACGACCGGAGCGGACCGCACGGCCGGAGCAGGCGACACGACCGGGCCCGGCACCACGGCTGGGGCAGGCGGCGCGGCTGGGGCAGGCGGCGCCGCGCACCGGCTGGCCCGTTCTCTCGGCCATCTCACCTTCGCCCGCCGGTTTCTGGCCGAGGCGCAGGAGCACTACCGGCAGGCGGCCGAACGGGCACCCGATCCCGGCGAAGCGGCCAGTGACCTGCGCAGCGCGGCCGACTGCTCTCTGGACACCATCTCGGGGCAGCACGCGTTCGACCTGCTGCTCGCATCCGCAGCGCGGTCCCATGAGGCGGGCGACGAGAACGCCCGCGCGGTCGCCCTGGCTCGGGCGGTGGAGACGGCCGGCCGGTTCCTGGCCTCGTTCCCGGAGAGCATTCCCGCCGAGCGGCTCCGCCGGCATCTCGCAGAGGCCGCCGAGGCCGGCGACCCCGCTGACCCGGTCGTGGCGGCGGCCCTCGCCACGGCGGCGGCCTGGAGCGAGCGGCCGGGCGCGTTCGATCCGGACCCCGCTCTGGCCGCCACGGCGCTGGCCGCCGCGCGGGCGACCGGCGACGCCGTGCTCATCAGCGCGGGCCTCGACGCGGTGACGACCGTCGCCGTACGGGCCGGCCGACACGGGGAGGCGCAGCGCCACACCACGGAACGGCTGGCGCTGCTGGCCGGCATGGATCGCGACGACCCCCGTTCGGCCATCGAGATCGTCGACACCCTCCACGTGGCCTGCACCGACGCGATCGTCGCCGGCGACCTGCCCGCGGCGCTCGCCGCCGGGCGGCTCATGGTGAACGACGACCTGGTCGGCGACCATCCGTACATCTCCGCCAGCCGGCTGATCCCGGCCCTCGTCCTCACCGGCGACCTCGGCGCGGCCCTGCGCTACGGCGGACGGATGTGGGAGGGCTGGGAACGGGCCGGCCGCCCCGCGGCGGGGTGGCTGCTGCCTTCGGTGTCGGCCGTCGCGCTCGCCTACGGCCTGCTCGACGACCGGCCCCACTTCCGGCTCTGGCGGCACCGGGCCGGCGTGGTGGTGGACCACGCGCGGGCCGGGCACGCGCGGCTGTCCTCCTTCGGCGCGTTCGTGGACGCCAGGGCCGCCGTGCACTCCGGCGACCTGAGCGAGGCCGCCGAGCTGGTCGAGCGGGCGTTCGGCACGTTCCCGATGGGACGCTACGAGGCGTACGCGCAGGCGGCGGGCGCCGAACTGGCCGTGGTGGCCGGGCTCCCCGACGCCCCGGCCCGGCTGGCGGCCGCGAGCCTGACCGCCGGCGAGAACCACTGGGCCGCCGCCTGCCTCGCCCGCGCCGCCGGCAGACTGCACGCCGACCCGGACGCGCTGGCGACCTCGGTCGCGCGGTGGGAGGCCATCGACGCCCGCCTGGAACGAGCCCACACCCTCCTGCTGCTCCCGCACCGCGCAGAAGAGGGCCGAGCCGCACTGGACGCGCTGACACAACAGCCCCGTTGACCGATCGAGGTCAGCGCGCGAGCCGGCGCTCCTCTCTTCGTCCGCGCACGCAGGAAGGACCTCATCTCCTGCGCGGACTCATCCCTCGGCCGAACGGATCTCGCTGAACAGCCTGAGCGTCACCGCTCGCGGCGGGTGCCAGGCCAGGGCGGGCAGCCGCAAGCTCCAGGAGGGGAACACCGTCTCCATGACGATCTTCAGGTAGGGCCGCTCACCGGGGATCTCGGCCCGCAGGACGGACACCTGGCTGCGGGCCTCCTGCCGGCCGAGCCGCAGCCACGCGGCCCCGTCGAGGTCGAGGTCCGCCGACTCCCACCACAACACCGGCGCGTCACCCCCGCGCGACGACGGCAGCGGCAGTTGCAGTGAGAATCCCGCCAGCGGTCCGTCCGGGCGCAGGTAGAAGGCACCGTCGATGCGCGGCACCACGTACAGGGTGCGCGGACCTTTCCGGGTATGGACCGAAAGCGTCGCCTCGGTGGCGTCCAGCGCGATCCGCCAGGAGTCGGGGTCGGTGTATGGGGAGACCGCCATGATTCACCTCGCTGTGCCATGTCCAGCTGCATTCATGACAAAGACGAAATAGGGCCCGCTGGTGTGACACCCCGGCTCCGGCGGCGCGTGCAGGTCAGGCGCCGGTGCGCTGGGGCAGGAGCGCGTCGCCGAGCCGGCGCCAGTGCGGCATCGCGGATCGGCCCGGCTCGACCCCGATCACCTGCACGGCGACGTGGTCGGCACCGGCTTCGAGGTGGGTGTGCAGCTTGCGGACGACGGTCCCCAGATCGCCCCAGAACACGAAGTCGTCCACCAGCCGGTCGCTCCCGCCGTTCGCGATCTCCTCCTCGGAGTAGCCCAGCCGGCGGAACTTCGCGATGTTGTACGGGGTGCTCAGGTACGGCCGCAGATGCTCGCGCGCGATCGCCCGAGCCGTGGCGGGGTCGGCCTCGAACAGCACCGGGTGCTCGACGCCCAGGAACGCCTCCGGCCCGAGGATCTCCCGCGCCTGCGCGGTGTGCGCCACGTTCACGTGATAGGTCTGGGCGCCGGCTGCCCGGTCACGCGCCAGTTCGAGCATCTTGGGCCCGTACGCGGCCAGGATGCGGCGGATCGGCACGGTCGGCGCGGGGTTGACCGTCTCCACCGCGTCCATCTCGTCGAGGTAGGCGGTCATGCCCGCCAGCGGCTTGACGCCCGGCCGCGGCTCCCCGCCGAACCCCAGCCCGAGCACGTGCCGGCCCGGATAGGCGTCGGCCAGCAGGAGGGCGGCGCCATGCGTCCACCGGGCGCCGCGCGACCAGATCTGCGCGATGCCGTTGACGACGTGCAGCCGCTCGGTGGCGGAAAGCAGGAAGCCGGCGTGCGTGAACGCCTCACGCCCGAGCAACTCGGGGATCCAGATCGACCGCCACCCCTGCTCTTCCAACTCCTGGACCGACTCCTTCAGCCGCGCGGCCGGCTGGTGCTCGAAGTCGAAGGTGTAGACCCCGAACGCGCCGAGGTCCATGCCGGTGATGCCGCCCATGGCACATCTCCTCCGTGAAAATGCCTCTGTCAGTCACATCAACATATCGCAGATTATCGATATGAGAAGACCCGAGCGGGTACGTCCCCAAAACAGAAGGTGGTCCTAGAGCGTCTGCCCGAGCCGGGCGACCAGGTCGGCGATGCGCTGCTCGTCGCGCTTGTAGTGGGTCCACTTGCCCACCCGCGTCGCCCGCACCAGCCCCGCGCGCTGCAGCTCGGCCATGTACGCCGACACCGTCGACTGCGCGAGCCCCACCTTGGCCTGGATGTGGCTCACGCACACCCCCACCTCGACCGGGTCGGCGATGGCCCCGTCCAGCACGAAGTGCCGCTCGGGCTCCCGCAACCAGGACAGCAGTTGCAGCCGCGTCGGGTTCGCCAGCGCCCGCAACGCGTCGACCAGGTCTGGGTCCGGGGAGGTCACGGTCTCGGCCATGAATCCGATGATAAAGGCTCACCGACGATTCGAAGTACTTCGATATACGGACATGTCGCCGATCAGGCGGTGGCCGCCGAGCCGGAACGCCGGCCGCGGTCCACGCATGGGAGACATGCCTCGTCCGCCCCTCCTAGGCGTGACCCTCGACGCGATCCCTGCCGCGAGACGCTTGCGTCCCGGGGTCGAGCACACGTCCACGTGCGCGAACGAGATGGACGAGGCGGGCGACGATGACTCCGGCAGCCGCCAGCGCGGCCGTGGCGGCCCAGACGTACAGCGCGAGCCACACGTACGTGATCTGCTCCAGCGTCCCCGACCTGCGCATCAGCAGGCCCATCAGGTCCGCGAGCCCGAAGAAGAGCACGATCGGCAGCACGTACGGAACCAACCGCGCGAGCGGGCGCCAGAGAGCCCGGCCCGAGCTGCGGCGGGCCCAGCGACGGGCCCAGCGAGGGGCACGGCGGACGCCCAGGAGGCCGAGCCCGAGGGTGAGCACGGTCAGGCCGGCCAGCCAGAGGTCCGCGGTCATGGTGAACGGCGCTGCTCCGGCGCCGGATCTCCCCTCGATGAGATCGATCAGGCCGTCGGTGATGATGAGCGCGTCGTCACCGGAGATCATCCCCGTGTTGGTGACGACGGCGATGCCGTACCGGCTCGCGGGAAGCAGCGTCTGGGCGGAGTTGTGCGTGAGCAGCCAGCCGGTGTGCTGGAGCCGGGGCGCTCCGCCTGCGGTGGCACCGGCCACCCACCCCATGCCGTAGGTGCTGCCGGCCACGCCGGACGCGGTCTGGGCGATCTTCAGAGTCCTCTCGGGGAAGATTCGGCCCCCGCCGTTCTGCGCGATGAGCCACTTGGCCAGGTCGTCGGCGGTGCTGACGACGCCGAAGGAGCCGTTGATGAACCACTTCGGATGGGCGCGCTCGATGAGCCGGCCGTAGGCCCGGATGTAGCCCGCTCCCCCGCCGGGGAGCTCCCCGGTCGTGTCGACGGTCGTGGTGGAGGTCATGCCGAGCGGACGGAACACGGCGGAGGCCAGGTAGCCGGCGAACGGCACCCCGGCCACCACCTCGACCAGTCGCGCGGCGACGGCGTAGTTGGGGTTGTGGTAGGCCATCCGGGTGCCGGGCTCGGTGTCGAGCGGAGCGGTTCGGAGCATCGCGACGGCGTCCTTGAGGGTGTCCGGCGCGGGGAGCGTCAGCTCCGGGAAGCTCCGGTCGCTCATCCCCGAGGTCTGCTGGAGCAGCTGGCGCACGGTGATCTTCGCAGCCCGTGGATCGGCCATGGTGAACTCGGGGAGATAGGTCCGGACAGGAGCATCCAGACTGATCTTGTGCTGGTCGGCGAGGCTCAGGACCGCCAGGGCCGTGAACGACTTGGAGATCGAGGCGAGCGGCATCGGGGTGGCCTTCGTGATCGCCTCCCCACCCGCTAGATGACCATAACCCGCGGCATGTACGACCTGGTCGCCCTTCGTGACGGCGACCAAGGCCCCGGGCAGCCGGGTCCGCTCGGCATAGTCACGCACGTAATCGTCGATCGCACGCGCGCTCAGGTCTCCGGCTCCCGATGCCAGCGCCGAAGCGGGCGCCGCCGTCACCCCCGTCGCCAGCAGTACCCCGGCCAGGCCGGCCACCGCCGCGATCTTCCGCATCTTCATCGGGTTCCTCTCCGTTCGCTGGGAACGAACGGTAGAAGTCGCCCGGGGTGCGGCACACTGCACTATCGACCGGCCCTGACCCCGACTTTCGTCAGGTGACGGTCAGCCCACCGCCGCCAACTTCAGCGAGCGGATTTCCAGGACTCCACCGTCGCGCCGGCGATGGTTTCGATCCTGCTCCCGTACGCCGCGTGCCCGTCGAACACGAAGCTGCCGTCCCTGAGCGGCAGACCGCAGAACGTGGCGCGGAAATGGCGCGGAGCCGCACCGGGCGGGAGCGGCGCGAACGCCGTCAACGGCCTCATGTCATAACCCGACCGTGCCCGGTGATTGTTGCGCGCCACCTGGTGAGCCGCCACGCGAAGCAGCGCGTCGAGACCCGCGTCAAGGTAAAGCTGCAGCAGGCGGAACTGGCTGTCGAGCTGCTTCTCGCCGACTCCGGAAGAATGCTGCAGAAGATATGCGCAGACCACGGGAGTGTGCCACTTGTACATCTCCGGATCGGCCTGCTCCTCGGCCAGAATCGCGTGGTAATAGTCCGCGCACCCGCCCAGGGGGCCGGCAGCCGCACCGCAATCGCAATGACCATCCGCCATGGGCGGCAATATAGGTGCCCGGCGCCAACCCTGGCGACGGGTTATCGGCCATCGGCACGGCGGCGAAACTTCCGGCGCGGAATTCTGCTTCACCGGGGACGCGCGGCCGGTCAGGATTGATCACATGAACGGAAATCCTGGGCGTCCGCGTCTGTTACGCGAGCTGAACGACCGCGCCGCGGTGGAGCTGCTGGCTTCGTCGGGAGCGCTGACGCGGGGGCAGGTGAGCGAGCTGACCGGACTGTCGAAGGTGACGGCCAACCACGTCGTGTCCCGGCTGGAGGAGCGCGGCCTGGTCGTCAAGGTCGGCGAGCAGGACGGAGGCCGCGGCCCCTCAGCCGCTCTTTACGGGCTCAACCCGGCGTCCGGCTACGTGATCGCGGTCGAGGTCTACCTGGACACGACGACCGCCGTGCTCGCCGACATCACGGGACGGGTGCTGGCGGAGACGACCGTCCCCACCGACGTCACCGCGGATCCGGCCGAAGCGGTGCACGCGATCGTGACGGAGCTCGCCCAGGCCGCCCGGATCGACGTGGCGCAGGTGCAGGTGTGCGTAATCGGCCTCCCTGGCGTCATCGACCCGGTGACCAGCCATATTCACTTCTGCTATGACATGCCCGCCTGGTGCGGGGACGTGATCGATGGTCTCCGCCAGAGGCTGCGGCTGCCCGTCACGATCGACAACGACGTCAACCTCGCCGCGATGGCCGAGCGCGCGCTGGGAGCCGCGAGCGACGTACGCAACTTCGTACTGGTCTGGATCGGGCGCGGGCCCGGCTCGGCCGTCATGGTCGGCGATCAGTTGCTGCGGGGGACGGTGGGCGCGGCCGGCGAGCTCGGCTGGATGCCCGTGCCCGGCGCGCCCGTGAGCGACGGCGGCTTCGATCGCGACCGCCACGAGGTGGGCGCCGCCTTCCAGGCCCTGGTGGGCTGGCGGGCAGTGCGAGAGCTCGCCGAGAAGCATGGGATCGCCGCCGGCAGTGCCGCCCGGAGCGTGGCGGCCGCGGCCGCCGACGCCGCCGCTGGAGGTGCGGCGGGGGCGGCCTTCCTTGACGAGCTGGCCCGGCGGATCGCTCTGGGAGTCGCTTCCATCTGCGCCGTGCTCGACCCCGAGCTGGTCGTGCTGGGCAGTCACGTCGGTTCCGCCGGAGGCGACGAGCTGGCCGGTCGCGTTCAGCGGGCTGTCGGCCGCATGTGCCTGGCCCGGCCCCGGGTGGTGGCGAGCACGATCACGGACCGGCCCGTGGTGCGCGGGGCTCTGCGGATCGGGGTCGAACAGGCACGTGAACGGGTGTTCTCCGACGCCCTGTGAGCAGCGCCGGCCGCGCCGGCTCGGGTGGACCGCGACGCCGGCCCGGGCTCCGGCCGGCGTCCCACGCTCGGCACCGCCCCGGCACGATCGTTTGACACTCTCTCCGGCTAACCGCTATCTATTGGCTAACCGTTAGGGGGTGGAATGCAGGACGCAGTGCTGGCGCTGCTCGCCAAAGAACCGTCGCACGGCTACCACCTGCGTGCCCTGCTCCGGCAGAGTCTCGGCCCGCTGGGCGAGTCGATGAACCCCGGCCAGATCTACGTGACCCTGGCCCGGCTGGAGAAGGCGGGGCTCGTGGTCTGCGAGCAGGCCGACGGCCTGCCCGAGCGGCCGGAGCGCAAGGTCTACGCGCTGACGGCGGCCGGGCAGCAACGGGTGACCGCCTGGCTCTCCGAAGTGGGCTGGCCGAAACCCGACCTCGCGGAGCTCCATCTCAAGCTCGTCGCAGCGGGCGCGACCCGGCTGGCCGACCCGGTCGAGCTCGTGGCGGCCCAGCGCCGTGAGCTGCTGCGCCGCCTGCGTGAGGCGCAGAACGCGGTGCTGGCCGAGCCGGCGGGATCGGCCGCCGTCCTGCTGCTGGAGGGGGTCGTGCTGCGGCTGAGCGCGGATCTGCGCTGGCTGGAAGCCTGCGAGCGGGCCTGGTCCAGGGCCGGAGACAAAGCTGAGGATGCATGGTGAACGTGGAGAGTGCTGTGGTCCGGGTCCGCGGGCTGGTGAAGGAGCATGGTCAGGGGCAGAGCCGCGTCCGCGCGGTCGACGAGGTCGACCTGGAGGTGCCCGAGGGCGAGACGCTGGCGGTCATGGGGCCCAGCGGCTGCGGGAAATCGACCCTGCTGCACCTGCTGGGTGGCCTGGAGCGGCCCACCGCCGGGGAGGTGTGGCTGGCCGGCCGACGTACCGACCTCCTCAGCGAGCGGGCCCTGGCGCGGCTGCGGCGCCGGTCGCTGGGCTTCGTCTTCCAGGCTTTCCATCTGATGGAGGAGCTGTCGGCGGCCGAGAACGTGGAGCTTCCCGCGCTGCTGGCCGGGCGCTCACGGCGCGAGGCCCGGCGGCGCGCGAGCCTCCTGCTGGAACGGGTCAGGCTCACCGGCCGCGCCCGGCATCTCCCCTCGCAGCTGTCCGGCGGGCAGCGTCAGCGGATCGCCATCGCCCGCGCGCTGGTCAACGACCCGCTGGTGGTGCTGGCCGACGAGCCGACCGGCAACCTCGACACCGCGGCGACGCTCGACGTGCTGAGGATCTTCGAGGACCTGCGGGCCGCCGGGCAGACCCTCGTGATCGTCACGCACGACGAACGGGTCGCGGCCACCGCGGACCGGCTGATCTCGATGCGCGACGGGATGTTCGTCGACGACACCCGGATGGCCGGCCTGCACCCGCGCGGGCTCGGCGGGCTGATCGGGCTGGAGGGCTGAACGTGATGGGCTCCGTCGTGCTCGTCGTACGCCTGGTGCTGGCCGACGTGCGCCGGCACCGGGCACAGGCCGCGATGCTCCTGCTCGCGGTGACCGTGGCCACCGCCACGATGGCCCTGGGCCTGTCGGTGCGCGGCGTGAGCGACGCCATGTACGAGCAGACCCGGGCGGCCACCGCCGGCCCGGACATGGTGGCGCTCACCGGCGCATCGGGCTCCGCCGTGACCTCGGCCATGGCCGCGCTGGCGAGCGAGCCCGAGGTCGTCGCCCACCATGGCCCCTATCGCATCGTCTACGCCGACCTCACCACGCGCGATTCCATCTCGTCCCCGGTGGTGGTGCAGGGTTTCGGCGAGAAGCCCGGCGCGATCAACCGGCCGCTGCTGACCTCGGGTCGATGGGTCCGCTCCGGCGGCACCGTACTCGAACGCGGCTTCGCCACGGCGCTGGGCGTCGGCGTCGGCGACCGCGTCACCATCGCCGGCCGCCCGTACCCTGTCGTCGGGATCGCCGTGACCGCGGCCACCTCCATCTACCCATGGGCGGCGCAGATCGGGCCGGGGGGTGGTGCCAGCGACTACAGCGGCCTGGCCTGGATGACCCGATCAGACGCCCGGGCCCTGGCGGCGTCCCAGGATCTCCCGGTGTCCCTGGCCGTGGACCTCAAGCTGCGCCACCCCGCCGCGGCGCAGGCCTACATAGACGCCCACCGCGACCCCACTCTCAGGGTGAACTTCCACACCTGGCAGTTCACGGCCCGGCAGGACCTGGTCATCCTCAGGGACACCCAGCCGATCCTGATCGTCGGCAGCTGGCTGCTCAGCTTCCTGGCCATCACCGGAGTGGCGGCCCTGGCCGCGGGCCGCGCCATCCAGCAGACCCGGCGGGCCGGGCTGCTCAAGGCCGTCGGCGCCACCCCCGGGCTGATCGCCGCCGTCCTGCTCACCGAGTACCTGGCCGTGGCGCTGCTGGGCGACGCGCTGGGGCTGGCGATCGCCCGCCTGGCCGTGCCCGCCATCGCCAGCCCCACTGCCAGCCGGATCGGTGACGCGGCCGGCCCCGGCACCGCCACCGTTGTCACGGCGACGGTCCTCGCCGTGGCGGTGGCGGTGCTGTCCACGCTGCGTCCCACGCTGCGGGCCATGCGTACGGCGACCGTCACGGCGCTGACCGTCACCGCTCACCAGCCCCGTCACCGGCCCTGGCTGACCGCGCTGTCCGCGCTGCTGCCCACGCCGCTCCTGCTCGGGCTGCGGCTGACCGCCCGCCGTCCGGGCCGCGCCGTGCTGCAGGCGTGCTCGACCGCCACCACGGCGATCGCGATCGTCGCCCTGCTGACCCTTCATGTCCAGCCCGAGAGGGGCTACGGCCTGGACGGCTCCTCCGCCCTGCCCAACCTGCGCGGCGAGCACGACCGCCGCCTGATGCTCGCCGTCACCATCCTGCTGATCGCACTCGCCGTCGTGAACACCATCACGCTCACCTGGACCATGGCCATGGAGGCCCGGGCGAACATGGCCATCGCGCGTACGCTCGGCGCCACCCCCGGGCAGATCGCCGCAGGGCTGTCCGTCGCCCAGCTCCTGCCCAGCCTGCCCGGTGCCGTCATCGGCGTCCCTCTGAGCGGCGGCCTGCTCTCGCTCTTCGCCGCCAGGAATGCCGCCGAACCACCCTCTTCCTGGCTGCTCGGCGCCATGCTCGCGATCCTCGTGGCGACGGCGGCACTCACCGCCCTGCCCGCCCGCCTGGCGGCCCGCCGGCCCGTGGCGCAGACCCTCAGCGCCGAAGCGGCCTGACGCCTGAATCACCCCGGTCGTGGCGCTCTTGCTGCCCAACGCGGTCACGGCCGAGTGGACCTGGGTACGGTCGGGTTCGGGCCCGGTCAGCCGAACTTCCCATTTACCCGATATGCCACACTTTCCACCACATGGCACAGATGGGCGAATGGGGCTTGTGGAGCTACGGGACATCGAGATCTTCCTGACGTTGGCGGAGGAGCTGCACTTCGGACGTACAGCCGAGCGGCTGCACGTCTCAGTGGCCCGGGTCAGCCAGGCGATCAAGAAGCAGGAGCGAGCCATCGGAGCCGAGCTCTTCGCGAGGAACAGCCACAGCGTCCGGCTCACCCGCCTGGGCGAGCAGTTGCGCGACGATCTGCGCCAGGTGCACGAGGGCCTGGCGCAGACCTTGGAGCGGGCACGGCAGGCCGCACGCGGCAAGACCGGCACGCTCCGGGTGAGCCTGTTCCCGGCGAACATCCAGGAGCTGCGCCGCTACGGGGACACCTTCCGCGCCCGGCACCCGCAGTGGGAGCTGCGCCTGCGGATGTCGGGCTACCAGGATCCGTTCGCCCAGCTCCGCAACGGGGAGGCCGACATCCTGGTGACCTGGCTGCCCGTGGAGGAGCCCGATCTCACCGTGGGCCCGGTGCTCTTCGCCGAGCCGAGGGTGCTGGCCGTGGCCAACGACCACGCGCTCACCCGATGGTCCTCGGTCTCCCTGGAGGCGGTCGGCGATTTCCAGCACGTGGCCCTCGACTCCGCACCCGGCTACTGGTTCGAGAACTACGTCCCGAAGCTCACCCCCAGGGGCCGGGCCATCGACCACGCCATCAGCGTGGAGAACCTCGAGGACGCCTTCATGGCCACGGTCCTGGGCGAGGCCGTCACCCTCTTCCCGGTCCACGTGCGCTGGTACTACCCCCGCCCCGACATCACTTACCTGCCCGTCAAGGACATGGCCGCGCTGCCGTTCGGGCTGGTGTGGCTCAGCGCCGCGGAGAACGACATGATCCGCGCCTTCGCCGACGTCGTCCGCGACCTGGGTCCGCTCGCCGGCTGACACCGCCCGCGACCCTCGTCAGCCGCGGATCTCCTCGGCGGTTAACGCAGCGTTGCAGGATCCGGCGTTGCCCCGGCCGGGGCGTACCAGCAGCCTTGATCCATGACAGGAGGAACATCGTGACCAAGAGCCGCATACGACCAGAACCATGAACATTGTCGCCTCGACAGTCGTCTTCACCGTCGACGATCTCGCCGGCTCCCGCCACTTCTTCACCACTTATCTGGGCTTCCGCGAGGTGCTCGACACCCCGGATTTCACCTGGCTGGGCCGCGACGATGCGGCCGCCGACATCCTGCTGCGCCGGCGCGACCTCGAACGGCCGCGAGAGCGGGCCGCGCAGCCGGTCGTGGCCTTCGCGGTCACCGATCTGGCCAGGGAACACGCGCGCCTGATGACCGAGGGCGCACCCATCACCGAGCAGTTGCGGCGCAACCCGTGGGGTGAGTGGCTGACGCGTCTCACCGACCCCAACGGCATCGTCGTCGAGCTGACCGAATGGATCGCACCCGGCGGCCACCCCGGCGTCGGCTGATCTCCCGCGTCCGGCGTCGTGTCAGCAGGCGCGTCAGGACGGCGACGGCCCGGTATCAGGGCGGTCGGCGATCGTAAACGCATGAACGGTTCACCGGGCGCGGCCCCCAAGGCCGGGCCGACCGTTCACCCGAATTTCCTATCAGCTCAGAAGGAGCACACCACCATGTCCATCACCCTCACCGACCAGGACCAGCTCACCCTCCGGATCGCCGCGTGGGGCGCCGTCTCCCTGATGTCCGCCGCCGGCGCCGCCGGCTCGGCCCACAAGG
This sequence comes from Nonomuraea zeae, assembly GCF_005889725.1. GTDB lineage: Bacteria > Actinomycetota > Actinomycetes > Streptosporangiales > Streptosporangiaceae > Nonomuraea > Nonomuraea zeae. Next base: position 101,015 of record NZ_VCKX01000002.1, on the reverse strand, counting down.
TCGCCACCGAGGGCTCCATCGCCCTGACCTCCGCGACCGGCCCAGTCGGGCACGTGCTCAGCAAGGCCCCCAAGGGCGTGAAGTACGGCAAGACCGTGGCCGACCTGGCCGACCAGGTGCTGCCGGCCCTGACGGCAAGCATGAGCCTGCTCAAGCAGCAGGACCCGGCCGAGGCCGACAACTTCCGCCGCACCGTCATCGTCACCATCGAAGCGGCCGCCCGGATCCACGAGGGCCGGCCCAGCCCCACCCTGACCGAGATGGCCCGCAAGATCACCGAGGCCCTCGACGCCGCCTGACGAAGATGCCGACCTGCGCAGCCACAGCTCGTCACGGGGTCCTTCACCGGACCCCGTGACGCGGCGCCGATCCTCGCCCCGGCAAGCCGGCTGCCTGCTTCCCGCAGCACGTCAGCAGCGGTCGCCAGAACGGCAACTCGAATTTCCCTACAGACTCGAAGGAGCACACCACCATGTCCAACACCCTTACCGGGCAGGACCGCCCGGAGCTGCAGAAGACCATCGAGGAGATCGTCGACTCCGGTTTCGTCGGGATCACGCTGCGCGTGCACGACGAGCGGGGCGAGTGGGCCGGCAGCGCCGGGGTGGCCGAGCTGGGCGGGACCGCCAAGCCGCCGATCGACGGACACGTCCGGATCGGCAGCGTCACCAAGACCTTCACCGCGACCCTGGTGCTGCAACTGGTGGCCGAGGGCAAGGTCGAGCTGGACACCCCGGCGGATGACTACCTGCCCGAGCTCGGCCTCGACCGGCGGATCACGGTCCGGATGCTGCTGCAGCACACCAGCGGCGTGTTCAACTTCACCGGCGAGTACTTCCCCGACGGGACGTTCGCGCCCGGGATCGCCTGGTCGGGCCAGGAGTGGGTGGACAACCGGTTCAGGACCTACCGGCCGGAAGAGCTGGTGGAGCTGGCCTTGTCCAAGCCCGCACGCTTCGAGCCGGGAACGGACTGGAGCTACGCCAACACCAACTACGTGCTGGCCAGGCTGCTGATCGAGAAGGTCACCGGCCGCACCTACGCCGAAGAGATGCAGCGGCTGATCATCGGGCCGCTCGGACTGTCGGGAACCGTGGCGCCGACCACCCAGACGGACCTCCCCGCACCGCACGCCCACGCCTACTACCGCTACGAGGAGGACGGCGAGCAGAAGACGGCCGACGTCACCCGCCAGAACCCGTCCTGGATCTCGAGCGGCGGAGACATGATCTCGACCACGCAGGACCTGCACACGTTCATCTCCGCGCTGGTGGGCGGCAAGCTCCTGCCCGCCCCGCTGCTGGCCGAGATGTGCACGCCGGAGGCCAAGGTCGGCTACGGCCTGGGCGTGTTCGTCCAGGACAGCCCGAACGGCGGCACCCTCATCACCCACAACGGCGGCCACGGTGGCCACGCGGGGCTGATGTACAGCACCCCCGACGGCAGCACGACCCTGACCGCCTCGCTGAACTATGTGGACGACGCCGCGCTGTCCATGGGAGAGACGTTCCAGAAGGCGACGCTGAGGCTCGTCCAGGAGGTGTTCGGCGGCGCACAGGCTGGCGGGGCGGCTCAGTAGGGAGGACCGTGCGGCCGGCCCGGAGGGGCCCCGCTCAGCCCTCGTCCCAGTACGAGTAGGGGGCGACCGATACCCCTTCGACGATTGAGCGTTCGTCGTCCTCATCGGCTTCGGGATCCAGATCCCCGGCCCATAGAGATCCCATCGACCATACGGAGAAGCCTGCCTGGAAGGTGACTCCGATATCGGAGGGCGTGCCCGCGTGGCCCTTCGCGGCCAGGTCGGAAACCACCTCATCCATGAACCGGTAGGTCAGCTGAACACCGTCGAAGAAGACCTCCTCGCCGCCGGAGCCGGAGTAGCCGATCTCCACCAGTTCGACCCGGTCGTCCTGGGCGTAATGGATGATCAGCATGGGGGCGGTGTCGTAGACGTTCTTGCTGCTCCGGTCATGCACCGGGCCACCGATCCGGCTCTCGACCTCGGTTCGCCGATCTCCGACCTGCACCAGATGCACGCCCGTGCCAGGAAATATCTCCATGCGCCCACAGTCTGCCGACTTTTCAGTGTGTGATCGCAGAAAACCGGCAGGCACTCGCGTACGACGCCGGATTGCCGTTCGCCCGGGGCCGAGCCCGTAGGGACGGCCGGCACCACGGACGGCCCTCCCCCAGCAACGCCGAAGGCCACCTCCCGCGTCCAGGAAGCGGCCTCGGACTTCAGGCGAGGTCCAGAATCGGGATCAGCTCCTCCTCCTCGTACGTCAGGTGGGCTTCGAGCTCATCGATGAGCCGTTCGATCTCGGCCCGTACCTTCAGCGGATCCCCACCGGAAAGGGCCTGCTTGAGCTCGTCCAGAAGCACGGCGATGCGCTCGTGCTCCCCGGCCAGCCGCGCCAGGGCCGGAGCGAGCGAGGGATGCTGCTCGGCCAGGCCGGGGAACATCATGGTGTCCTCGCCCATGTGGTGATGGTGCAGGCCCTGGCAGACGGTCAGGCAGTTGATCCTGAGCTGCACGCCCAGGCCCGGCCGTCCCGAGTCGGACAGCTCCTTGCGGATCAGCGCGAGTTCGCGACGGAAGCCGTCGTGCACCAGCTTGAGGTACGCACCGCCCGACGGCGCGCTGACCCGGGGCGGCCCAGCCACGCGAAGCGCGACGACCGGGATGGTACGCGTCGTCTTGGCCTGGTAGTCGGCCCAGCCGGAGTCGCCTTCCACCGCGCGGGCGAACGCCGCGTCACGCTCGGCGCCCTCCAGGACCTCCGCCTCGACATCGAAGGTGAAGACGCCGGTCTCGACGGTGGCGCGCGAGCCGGCCCTCAGGTTGTGGAACCAGGCCGGGTTTTTAGGCGCTCCCGCGGCGGAGGCGATGACCAGCATGCGCTCGCCGCCGTCGGGCAGGTAGGCGAGCGGAGTCGTGTGCGGCTTGCCCGAGCGGGCGCCGGTGGTGGTGAGCAGGAGCAGCCTTGCTCCCTCGAAATAGCCGCCGACCTGGCCGTTGTTGGCGCGGAATTCGTCGATGACCTGTTTGTTGAAATCCATTCTTCTCCATTTGGGGGTTGGTGCTGTGCCGTACTGAATGGAGAAGAAGACGGCGGACCGCGGGCCCGCCCGGCGATCAAGCGTCAGCCGGGCTGCTCTCTGATTCGTGGCCCAAGGCCGACCCGGCAGTCACGTAGATCACGCTACTTCATCACGGCATTCTGGACAAACCGCCATCGACCAACCCGGAGCGGCCATCCGCCCGCCACCCCGTCCGGTCACCTGTCCGTCCGGCGACAAGCGGCTGTCGGCATGTGACACTCATCGGGTACGGCGTTCGGGAAACGTTCGTTGAGCAGGAAGGGCGGAGATGCCGCGCTGGCTCAAAGTCGTGATCGCGGCGGTGGTGCCGTCGATGGCCGGGGTCACGGCCTGGTGGATCTGCGCGGCCGGCGGGCTCGGACTGGACATCACCAGCATCGTCGTGGGCCTGGTCGTCCTCCTCCCAGGGACCCCGCTCGCCATCTGGGCCGGGCAGGCAGAGTCGAATCCCGGCCCGCTGCCCGCTCCGAAGAGTGACCTGCACCCGATGCCTGCGGTGATCGGCGAAGTGCCGCGCGAGCCGAAGGCCTTCGAGCCGCGGCCGGAGCTGAGCGCGCGGGTCGAACAGGTGTTTTCCGCGCGCCAAGTGGCGGCGGTATGCGCACTGGCCGGGGGACGTGGAGTCGGCAAGACCCACCTGGCAGCGGCCTATGCCCGGCACTGCATCGAGCAGGGCGTCCCGGTGGCGTGGCTGCACGCCGAGACCGTCGATCAGCTGCACGGCTCCGTGGATCAGATGGCCGACGAACTCGGGTTACGCGGCGATGCCGACGACGCGGCGACCGTGGCGCGCAAGGTCAGGGCCTGGCTCCAGGAGCGGCAGGAGCCGTACCTGGTCGTGGCCGACAATGCGACGGACCCCGACGTGCTCGCCCCCTTGATCCCCTCGTACGGCCGAGCACGCGTACTGATCACCACGAATGATCATTCCTTTGAACGGCTTGGCACGCTGGTCACGGTGGAGCAGTTCAACGAGGACGAGGCGGTGAGGTATCTCAGCACGCGTGTGGGCACACGCGACGGCGACGGCTTCCGGTCGCTCGCCGAGGAGCTGGACCGCTTGCCACTCGCCCTGGCGATCGCCGCCGCGACCCTGGTGGGCCCGCCCCGCCTGCCCTGCGGCGCCTATCTCGTACGGCTGCGTTCCACCCCCATCGAGGTGCTCCTCGCCCGGCCCCGCGGCGAGCCCTACCCGAGAGGGGTCGCACAGGCGATCATGCTGTCGGCCGGAGAGATCGGCCCCGCAGCCGCACATCTGCTCGGCGAACTGTCGGTGCTGTCCACGTCTGGCGTCGGGCGCGACCTGCTCGACCCGCGGACGGAGACGGCTCTGGCCGAGTTGGGAGCCCGATCGCTGGTCACCTTCAGCCGCGACGACACGACCGCGTTCGTCCACCGCCTGATCCGGCGTGCGGTACGCGACCAGGCTGAGCGTGACGGCACCCTGGCCGCGATGATCGAGTCTGCCGCCCGGCGGCTGCGCGTGGCCGTCGAGGATGTCGCCGACCAGGACACCTGGCGGAAGTTCCCGATGATCATGGCGGTGGCCGACCATGCGACGGCCCTGTGGGAGGCCGTGGAGCAGACTCCCGACGACGAATGGGCGCAGGTCCGGGCGGCGGCCGAGGTCGTGCTGCATGTCCGCCTGACCGTGGCCCACCATCTCATCTATCTCAACGACCAGGTCAGAGCCGTCCCGATCGCCGAAGCGGTCGCTCTCGGACGGGAGAAGCTCCTGGGCGCCGAGCACCCGGACACGCTCACTGCTCTGCACACGCTCGCCCACGCATCCGAGGACGGGTCGGTGCAAGCCACCGCGCTGTATCACCGCGCCGCGGCCGAGCGCGCCCGGATCCTCGGTGACGATCATCCGGATACGTTGTGGTCACGCGCTTGCGCGGCGTTCTCGTACACGAAGGCAGGCAGAGCATCCGAGGCGGTGACGCTGCTGGACGAGGTTCTGGCCGACCAGAGGCGGGTACTCGACCCCGACCACGCGGCCCTGCTCGGAGCGCGGTTCTTCCAGGCCTGCACCAAGGTCGAGGCGGGCCGGCCCGAGGAAGGGATCACGTTGTTCCGGCGGCTGATAGCCGATCACGAGCGACTGTTCGGTGCGGACCATCCCGAGACCTGGGTCATCAAGGGGCAGCTGGCTCGGGCCTACCAGGCGGCAGCCAGGACTGACGAGGCCGTCCACACGTACGAACGCGTCGCGGAAAGGCAGGCGACAGTGCTGGGTGCCGATCACCCCGACACCCTGATCACCCGGCATGGCCTGGCCGCGGCGTACGAGGCGGCGGGACGGACCGCGGAAGCCCTGGATGAGTACGAATGGGTGGCAGGCCGATTCGAGGCCGTCATGGGCCCCGAGCAGAAGTTGACCAAAAGCGCAAGAGACGATCTGGAGCGTGCCCGCCGGACGCTCCAGCAGCGTTGACACTCGGACCGGCATCGCCGGCTGGTGTGGCTCGGGCCACGGACTCCTCGGACAGGGAGCGGCGATCGCCTGACTGATCGCCGCTCGTGTCCATGCCGGCCGCCGGGTCAGCGGTGTCGCCGGTACCGCAGATATACGATCCCGTTGCTGGAGCCGGTGCTGGAGACCAGGTCGAGCCGGTAGGACTTGGGAACGCCGTCGAACAGCCGGGTGCCCTCGCCGGCGACGTAGGGGAACATGCTCACCTCAAGCTCGTCGATCAGGTCGAGCCGCATGAGCGACCGCCAGAGGCTGACACCGCCCCAGACCACGATGTGGCCGTCGCCGCCCAGCCTGAGCTTGTCGATCTCTTCTGTCGTGTCGCCGGTGGCGATGGTGGTGTTGGCCCAGTCGGCCGTCTTCAGGGTCCGGGAGAAGACGACCTTGCGCGCGGCGTTCAGGATGTCGGCGAACGGGTGGTCGGTGGAGGTTGTCATGCCTTCGGAGATGCCCTCGTAGGCGGTGCGGCCCATGACGTGCGCGTGGGCGCTCCGGAGAAACTCGAGGTGCGCCGGGTCGTCGGGCTGACGGTTCTCGGGCAGGTCGAAGCAGAACTTCCAGAACTCGGTGCCTTCGTCGGCGAGAAAGCCGTCGAGAGAGTAGTTGAACACTGTCGCTATCAGCTTCCGCATGATCAAATCTCCGTGGTCTCGGGTCGCCTGGGGACCGCGCTCGCTAAGGGGACGTGCGTGTCCCGGGCCGCAGCGCTCGCGTCGCCACGGCGCCTGGGACCCGCCGCTGCGGTGTTAGACACCCGTACCGTCCGAAAGTCATCGGCGCGCGGCCACCTGGACGAGCTCCGTCAGGACCTTTCCGCCCGGACTGGCGCACATCGGGCGTACCGGCTGAGCCAGTCCGCGCGCAGGTCCGTCCAGCGGGGAATTTCCGGGTTCTCTTCATCGAGGCCGAAGCCATGGCAGCTGGAGCGGCCCGCGCCCGCAACGACACGGCGACAGCGTGCCAACGCGCGATGTGTTCCGGTAGGTTCGTCACCTGCCGCTCAGACATCGCGGAGGAGGCCCTCCTACAGGTAACGGTCATGACCGATGAAACGCTGGTCCTGCCTATGGAGGGTTGTGCGATGGGACTGGGGATCAAGATCTTGGGCCCGTGGGAGCTGACGGCAGACGGCGACGTGCTGCCGCTGACCGGCAGCCGGCGGATCGGCCTGCTGACCCGGCTGGCATTGAGCGCCGGCCGGGTGGTCACCGCCGACCAGCTCCTCACCGATGTGTGGGGCGAGAGCCGGGCGGCGACGGCGCCGAAGCAGCTCCACATCGTGGTGTCGAAGCTTCGCGAGTTCCTTGCGCCTCGGGCGCTCGACGAGGTCATCGTGACCGCGCCGAGTGGATACTGCCTGGACATACCACCTGATCACGTCGATGCTCACCTGTTCATGAGGCTGGTGCGCGAAGCGCGTGCCGGCCGGGCCAGGGGGGAGATCGGCACGGCGGACAGGTCGTTCCGGCAGGCTCTGGCCTTGTGGCGGGGTGAGGCCCTGACGGGCCTGTCGGCGGAGTGGGGCCAGATCGAGGCCACCCGCCTGACGGAGGAACGCCTCACCGCTCTGGAGGATCACGTCGATCTGCGGATGGCGGCGGGTGATCACCATGCGGTGATACCGGGTCTGACCGTCCACATCGAGGCGCACCCGCTGCGGGAGAGACCGCATGCGCAGCTGATGCTGGCGCTGTATCGCGCCGGACGGTCGTCGGAAGCGCTCGCGGTCTACCAGGAGACTCGCCGCGTCATGATCCAGGAGCTCGGCCTCGAGCCGAGTGCCGAGCTGCGCCGGCTCCAGCAGGCGGTGCTCGCTCGCGATCCCGTCCTCGATCTGACCGCTCCGGCGCAGGATGCCACGCTCGGCGACGCCGTCGCCCCGGCCGAGCTGCCCGCCGACACCCGCGCCTTCACCGCCCGCGATGTCGAGCTCGCCTGGCTCGACAAGGCGCTCACCGCCTCGGAAGCCGGCACGCCGGCGATCGTCGCCATCGGCGGTCCCGGCGGGATCGGCAAGTCCGCGCTGGCCGTACATCTCGCGCACGCCGTCGCCGACCGCTACACCGACGGCGTTCTCTACATCGACCTGCACGGCGCCACCGACGGTCTCCGGCCGCTGTCGCCGCTCGAGGCGCTCGGCCGGCTTTTACGCTCGCTCGGCCTGGACGGCTCCGCCGTACCGACCACGGTCGACGAGGCAGCGGCCCGCTACCGATCCCTCACCTCGGCGCGGCACGTGCTGCTCATCCTCGACAACGCCCTCGACACCCGCCAGGTCCGCCCGCTCATTCCCGCCGGGCCGGGGTGCGCGGTCGTCATCACGAGCCGGCAGGTTCTCACCTCGGTCGACGGGGCGAGCCAGCTGAACCTGCCCGGGCTCGACCCGTCCGAGTCCACCGCGCTGCTGGCCCGGATCGCCGGCCCCGGCCGGGTCCACGCCGAGCCGGAGGCTGCCGGGCGGATCGTCCGGCTCTGCGGGGGCCTGCCCCTCGCCCTTCGCATCGCGGCGGCACGTCTGGCCGCCCGCCCCGACTGGACGCTGTCCTACCTCGCCGACAGGCTCGCTGACGCCACCCGCCGCCTGGACACGCTGGAGCACGCCGACCTGGCCGTCCGCGCCGGCATCGCCGTCAGCCTCCATCACCTCAAGGAGGAGCCCGCCGGCCAGGACGCCGCCCATCTGTTCGCCCTGCTCGGCCTCCTCGACACGCCCACCCACACCCCGGCGGCCACCGCCGCTCTCGCTGATCGGCCCGAGCGCACGGTGGCGGATGCGCTGGACCGCCTCCTGGACGCCCGGCTGCTCGAATCGGCGGGCCCGGGCCGCTACCGGATGCACGACCTCGTCCGCCTCTACGCCCGCGAGCGAGCGGACGACATCGTCCAGGAGAACGATCGGGTGGCCGCCACCCGCCGAGCGTTGCACCACTACCTCGCCACAGCCACAACGGCCAGCCTTCTGCTCGATCCCACTTCCCCCATCGTCAGAGATCTGCGCGCCGACCAGCCGGGCCTTCGCCTGGACACACCGCGGGAGGCGATCGACTGGATCGAGCTGGAGCGCGACAACCTCATCGCCGTCGCCCGGCAGGCCGCGAGCCGCACCGACGATCCCGGCACGGTGGAAGGCCTCGCCGCCAGCCTCAACAGACCCTTCAGCCACAGAGGCTGGCTCGCCGATCTGACCGAGATCCATCACCACGCCCTGCACGTGGCCGCCCGGACCGGTGACTGGGCGGGCCAAGCCCGCGGGCACAACCATCTGGGCCTCATCCACAAGAACCAGGGTCGCTTCGAGCCTGCGGTCGAGCAGTTCGAGCGTGCCCTCGCGTGCTGGGATCGAGCAGGTCTGCCCCTGCGCAAGGCGGGCACCCTCCACAATCTCGGTACGACGTACGGCAAGCTGGGGCGGTTCGACGACGCGCTCGCCACCCAGGACGAGGCGACAGCGGCGGCGACAGCCAGTGGCCTGCGCGACTACCAGGCGATGATCCTCAACGGCCGGGCCGCGGTGCTGATCAGAATGGGCCGGCTGGACGACGCGATCGACGCCAGCCGGCGAAGCCTGGAGATCTGGGCGGAGTTCGACAATCCCTACGGCGAGGGAACGGCGACCGACACGCTGGCCGATGCCTACCGACGTGCCGGCAGGCTGGTCGAGGCCGAGGCCGGCTACCGGAGGGCGGCCCACCTCCACCACAAGGCCGGTGCCCGAGCGCTGGAGGCCGGCACTCTGTGGGGGCTCGGCGACACCCTGCACGATCTTGGACGGCAGGACGAGGCGCGGCAGCGCTGGCACCAGTCGGCTCGGATTCTGTGTGATGTCCATCTCCTCACCGAGGAGGAGCTGGAGGTGCTGCTCGCCCAGGACCTCCCGCAAGCTCCCGACCCCGTCAAGCACTTGAGCGCGGGAGCGCGCTGATCAGATCGATGATCGCCCGGTAGACGACCGGAATGGATGCCAGAACCACGCTTGGCCGCCGCCGACGACTCCCACACCCCGGGGCAACGGTGCAGGTCAGGAGTCCGGGCCGAGATGGCTGCGGCGTTCTTCCGCGGTCAGCTCGCGGGTACGGCGTGATCTGGCCAGTTCGAGCACCGTTCCGGCCGGGCCGCACACCTCGCAGGCGCGGGTCCGGACGAGGCTGCCGCCCAGACCGGTCCCCAGCGAGCGACCGAGGAAGATCTGCGGGCTCAACCCCCTGACGATCCGCGTACCGTCGGGGCTGAACGCCGCGAGACCGCCGGTCGCGCCCCAGCCGGTCAGCTCCAGCGGCTCGCCGCCGCCTGCCGCCCGCCAGAGCCGCAGGTGGCCCGCGGGTTCGTTGGTGACCAGCCAGGTGCCGTCAGGGCTGAAATTCACTTTGCGGACGGTGCTCTCGGCGCCGTACAGCACGTCCGCGGGCTCGCCCCGGCCGTCGATGTCCCAGAGCCGGATGGCGCCGTCCGCGGCCGCGGCGGCCAGCCGCAGCCCGTCCGGGCTGAAGGCGAGGCCCGTGATGTCCTCCGCATGGCCGCGGAGGATCTTCGGCTCGCTCTTGCCGGTCAGGTCCCAGACGACGACGGTGTGATCGTCACGGGCGTCGGCCAGCTTCATGCCGTCCGCGCTGAGTGCCACATCGCCGTCGGCGCGACCGGTGGGCCGGGCCTGCCAGCCGGTGACCGCGGTCAGCCCGCCGGTCGGGGAGATCTGCCACACCTGCGGCTCGGTGCCGTAGGCGCCCGCGACGATCCGCTTTCCGTCGGCGCTGAACACCAGGCCGATCGGGAGGCCGCGGAGGGACGCGGGTGTGGTGACCGGCGCGCCGGCGGTGGTGAGGTCCCACAGGCTGAGGGTCCCGGCCCGGCCGATGCCCGCCATCCGCCGGCCGTCAGGGCTCAGCGCGACGAGGTAGCCGCTGTCACGCGGGCCGCGCACCTCGGCCGGGGTGGTGCCGCTCCATAGCTTGATACGGACGTCCTGCGGGCTGAGGAGTGAAGTCGGCCCTGCGCTGACCGCCACCGTGCTCGTGTCAGCGCTGAACGCCAGCGGCCTGCCCTCGCTCGGTGCCGGGTCGCCCACCGTGACGTCCCACGTCCGCAGGGAACCGTCCGCATCGACGCTGACCAATGACTTCCCGTCCGGGGTGAACGCCGCCCCGCGCGGATTCCCCTTCGGGCTGCGCAACACCAGTGGGTCGGCGTCGCTGCCCGTCGTCCAGACGCGGATCACGCCGTCGGCACCGTAGGTCGCCAGACGATCCCCGTCCGCGGTGAACACCAGGCCGTTCAGCTTCGGTGCGTGGCCGGCCAGCTCGATCTGCGGGACCCAGTCGCCGGCCGGCGTCTCCGTCGCGTCCCAGACACGGGGAACGTCGCCTTCGACGGTCGCGACCCATGGTCCACGCGGGCTCACGGCCACCTGCTCCGGCTCGCCGCGCGTGGCCGTGCGCTGCAGAACGGGCCGGTCCCGGGTCATGTCCCACAGTCGCAGCGGCGATCCGTTGCCCCCGGTGGCGAGCAGCCGGCCGCTGGGGCTGAACGCGACGCTCCTGACCGCGCGGCCAGGGACACTGAGCTTGACGGGCTTGGAGCGTCCCGGATTCCAGATGCGCACGCCGTCGTTGTGCGCGCTCGCCACCCTGCCCTCCCGGTTGACGCTGACGCCGTTGACGCTACCGTCAACGGTCCCCAGAACCACGGGTGGAGCGCTTGACGCCAGGTCCCACAGCACCAGTTCGCCCCGGGGGCCTCCGGTGACGAGCTGCCGGCCGTCCCCGCTGAACGCGGCGCTCTGGATACCGTCCGTCCGATCCGCCTGGAGCGCAGGGCCGGCCCGGCGCGGTGCGGCACCGTCCAGGCTCCAGATCTCCAGGCCGGCCGGGCCCGCGCCGGCGCCCCAGACCGCGATCTTCCGGCCATCCGGGGTGGCCGTCATTCCCGTGACCCGGCGCAGGCCGACCGGGGTGGAGCCGCGCAGCCGGGAGTCCGCAGTGGCCTGGCGGAGCACGAGGTCGGCCTCCGGAGTGGGCTCCCCCTCGTACGCCTCGATCGCCAGCAGCAACGCCAGTTCCGGGTCTTGCTGGAGCTGGCGGCGCGCTTCGGCGGCCAGCCGTACCGAGGCGGCACGGTCGCGCTCGACGTCCCGGTTGCTTACCTGGACCAGGACGAGCGCGGCCAGCACGATGACCGCGGCGGCGGCGACCGGCAGCCCGCCGAAGGCGAGACGGGTCCGGCGGCGGGCTCGGTCGCGCTCGGCCGCGTTCGAGTGGCAGGCCGCCAGGAAGGTTCGCTCCAGCTCGTTCAGCGGCACGAAGCTCGCCTCGCCGTCCCAGAGGGCGAGGCGGGTGCCGCGGTACAGGTAGTCCTCGCCGCGCCCGTTGCGGTCCCACTCGGCCGCGTCAGACGTGAGCCGCTGGTGCCGCAGAAGGGTCTCACGGTCGGCGGCGAGCCATTCCCGCAGCCGGGGCCAGCCGGTGAGGAGCGCTTCATGCGCGATGTCGACCAGGTCCTGGTCCACGACGATGAGCCTGGCGGCGGCGAGCCGGTCGAGGACCGCGTCCAGCTCGCCGGCGGGTCCGATACCGGCGAGCTCGTCCCGGTCGAGACCGCGGCGGGTGTCGGAGCTGCCCGAGCCCAGGGCGACGAGCCGCAGCAGCACGGCGCGGAGCAGCTCCCGCTGGTCGGCCTCCAGATCGGCGTACAGGTGCTCGGCGGTCCGCGCGATCGCACCGGACACGCCGCCCACGGCCCGGTAGTCCGCCAGCGCCAGCGTGTCTCCCTGCTGCCTGCTCCACGTTTCGCGCAACGCGTGCGCGACCATCGGGAGCGCCCCCTTCTGCTCGGCGGCCTCGGCCACCATGGTGACCACCAGATCCGGGTCCACGCTCAGCCCCGCCCGGGCGGCGGGTTCGGTGATGATGGCGCGCATCTCCTGCTCGGACATGGGCCCGACCGGCAGGTGAACGCTGTCGAGGAGGGCTGCGGCCAGACCGGGATGCGACATGCAGCGCTCGTAGAAGTCGGTGCGGATCCCGATCACCAGCGCCGGGCCGTCCTGACCGCTGACGAGCTCGCTCAGCGCGTCGAGGAAGCCGGCGCGTTCCCGCTCGTCGGCGCAGAGCGTGAACGTCTCCTCGAACTGGTCCACGATCATCACGGCGGCGCCGTCCGCGTCGGAGGCGTGCAGCCGGGACAGCGGGTGCGCGCCCGGAGTGAGCAACGTGACGGTAGTTCCGCCGGCGGCCAGCCGCGCGGCCAGCCCCGCCCGCAGCAATGAGGACTTGCCGCTGCCGGTGGCCCCGCGGACCACCGTCAGCGGTCCCTGCTTCACGGCCTTCAGCAGGACCTCGAGAAGGTCGTCCCGGCCGAAGAACAGGTCGGCGGCGTCGACGTCCAGCGGAAGCAGGCCGGGGTAAGGGCAACGGCGCTGCGACCGCTCGATTTCGGCGGCGACCAGCTGCCACTTCCGCTCCCATTCGGCGGGGTCGCCACCGCACGCGGCGGCGTACGCCAGTGTCGCCTCAAGAGTGGGCAGCCGCGTCCCGGTGGCCGCCTCGGCGAGGGTGCTCCGCGAGAAATGCGCGCGCTCCGCGAGTACGCGGTAGCTCGGTCGCCCGGCCTCGTCCCTCAGCTGGCGCAACTCCCAGGCGAGCCTTTCGACGGGACCGGCCGACGGATCGACCGGCTGCTCGGGCCGCCCCAATGTGCATTCACCTCTCGTTGTCCGGAGTCTTCGCCGCGTTGTCCTGGACCCACCGAGGGCTATTTCGGACATCCCTGGGCCGCCTTAGACCTTAGATCTCCAGCACGACACGAGGGGGCAAATGATGAGATTTCACGTACTGGGATCCTTGGAGGTCCACACGGGGGATGGAGCCGTCGACGCCTACGTGAACCGGGCCGGGCTCCTGCGCGGCCTGGGCGACAGGGTCCACGTCCGGCGCGACGTCGGGGCCGGACGGACGCTCGTACCCTCCGATCCCCGCCTGCTGTGCCTGCGCGGCCGGCTCCTGGCCGGGGACCACGACATTCCGGCTGCTGCGGCGGCCCTGTCAGCCGCGGTCGCAGCCGGTTCCAGGCGGGCCGAGGCGTCCCGCGATGCGTCGGCCGACCAGGACGGAGACCTGGACGCCCCCGCCCAGTTCTCCGACGTCCACGCGGACGTTGCCGTGGACGTTGCCGCGGACGTTGCCGCGGTTGCGGACCACCTCGGAGGACGGCGGGGGCCGGCCGGGCGGCCTGGTCGTAGCCGTTCGGCGCCTCGGTCAGGCGCCCGAGGTCCCGGTGGAGGGCAGTGCGCTCGAAAGAGGCGCGTGACTCGTTCGGGGTCGACGGTGACGACCGCGGTGTAGTCGCCGATGGCCTGCTCGTGGTCGCCGGACCGAGCCCGGGCACGACCTGGTGCATAGGCGTCCAGCGTCCACGGAGATGGCTTCACGTCGGGGACGATCACGCGCCTTCGGGCCATCCCCGCGCGGGGATGGCCCGAAGGTGACCACTCGGGGCCGGTGATCGCCAAAGGTGCCCAGACGAGAACACCATCTTCGGCGACAGCCGGCGCGGGTAGAGAGTCCTAGTGCGTTGGCTCCCATCGACTTCCAGACATGAGAAAAGGGCCCTTGGATTGCTCCAAAGACCCTTCCCACCTGGATCTTCCTGGTGGAGATGAGGGGATTCGAACCCCTGACCCCTTCGATGCGAACGAAGACAGACGCACAGGTGAGTGTGACTCATAAGTGCTGCTACCTGCGAAAACGGTCGAATAATGTCGGCCGGTGTCGACCGTTGTCGGTCGATCGCAACGCACGACTGACGCACAATCATGCGTCCTGGGGTCACCACGGACAGTAAGAAGCGGGGTGCCGACGGCACCCCGCTTCGCTGTTTTCAGGAGGGACGGCGGAGCTCGGTGACCCTCGCGGCCGGACGCTCGTCGGCGTCGTCGTCGGCCCGCAGCGCGCGGAGCATGCGGATCAGCGTCTTCTTGTGGCCGTCCTCGATGCCCTCGATCTCCCAGATCTTCTGCTCCTGGGGATTGGCGTACTGCGGAGTGGTCTGCGGCGGTTCCAGTGGCCGCGCCGGCAGTTCGTCGGGCTCGGCCTGACCGGCGAAGATGAGCATCTCTCCGAGGGAGTAGCCGAGGGCTTTGCCCATGCGCCTCAGGCCGTCGATCTCGACACCGCGTCCCTCGTTGAGGACGCGGTTGAGCACGGACACGTGGATCTCCGTCTCGCGCGCGAACCGGCTCTGACCTCCCTTTGCGAGGTCGTAGCCACGTCGCGTCAGCTCGCTGCGTAGCCAAACGCCTAGCGGACCAGCGATTTTGCCCACGAGCAAAGATGATACCGCCCTGACCTCAGATAGCGATACTGCCTGGTCGGCGAGCGAATTCTGAACGTTTGGGTTTACCCACGTGAAAGCCCAGATTTGCCTCCAAAAAATCTTGAGGCCGACACATTGCTTTGTTGTACAGCAAAGCCTATGTTCTGTCTATGACTTTGTTGCACAACAAAGTTTGCTTCGTCATTCACCACAGGAGGCACAGATGTCGCGACGCGTGACGCGATACGCGAAGCTCCGCCGCGGCCCCTTCGAGACCCTCGCTGCCGAGCACGGCCTCACCTCCCAGAGCGCGCAGGCCAGAGAGATCGGCGTCATCACGTCCGAACACCACCGCGCCCTCAACGGCCAGCAGCAAGAGATCAGCGGCTTCTACGTGATCGGAGTCCTGCACGCCGTCGGCACCCCCGACGTCAAGAAGCTGCTCAGCCACCTCTTCGACACCGGACACGAGCGCGAATCGGTGGCCTCGTGAAGCGCGCCGGCAAGGCGACCGCCACCAAGCAGCAGCCCGACAGCCAGATGCCCCTGCTGCTGACCATCCCCGAAACCTGCAGGCTGCTCGGCCTCAAGAGCAGGGACGCCGTCTACAGCCGCATCCGCAGCGGACGGCTCCGAGCCGTCGACATGGCCGAGGAAGGCAGCACAAAAACGCTCCTGCGTGTGCCGCTGGATGCCGTCCACGACTACATCCGCAGCCTGCCACCCGTCCACAACCCCTGACCTCACGCCGCAGGGCCCACCCGTCGCGACCGGATGAGCCCCGCGCACGACCCGCCATCCCCTACTCGATCAAGGGACCGCAAGTCATGACCATCATCGCAACTCTCCCCGACGGCCAGAAGCACGCTGGTCTGTTGACCGACTTCGACGTGATGGACCTCGCCGAGGCCATCCGCAACGTCGTCCGCTGGAACTGCGACAGCCTCAACCCTCGCGACCGGCAGGCACTGGCCCTGGTCACCTACTGGAACGAACTCGGCAGAGACGACTGCATCCTGCTTGCCGCAATCGTCAAGGGCGACCTGCTGCTGCCGCTGAACAACCGGGCGTCCGACCGCCTGCTCAACCTGTCCGGACAGCTCCCCCACGTGGGCGAGGACGTGCAACACGCCTGGCTGGCCGCGCACGACGCCGCCGCCCTGCACCGCGTCGCCGACGGCAAGGCGTGGCCCGAAGACATGTGGATCGTGCACCGCCTCGCGTCCAGCGCGCCCAGCACGTCCGACATCACCGACGTCGAGCGGGCCGCGATGCAGGAAATCGACTGGGATCGCATGCTCGGCCGGTGCGCAACGATGGTTCTGCGCCAGTTCGCCGACCGGCTGATCGCTGGGGCGCCCAAGCCTGCCGTGCCGCCGTGCCAGCACGCCGACGAGCGGCCCGACCTGGCGCACGTCGAACACTCCATCACCGTCGAGCCCATCACGCCCGAGCTGCGGCGCGACAGCGACCTGCCCGACGAGGCCACGCTCGTGGTTGTTGAGAGGCACCACGGTCGCCTCGCCAAGGTGTGCAGCAGCACCGACGCGGAGGTCTCCGACTACGTCTCGTGGGGTTACAAGATCACCATCGAGGACGTGGCGCGCGGCATAGCGAAGACGTACGGCGCCACCTACGTCGAGACCGCCTCGGCGGTGTCGGCGTGAACTCCTCACAGGCGTTCTGGATCGATGCCGACCACGACCGCGAGATGGCCAGCGATGGGCGATCTCGGTACGGGCACTACGTGCGCGACCGCGCCGAGCGCTTCCGCGAGGCCTGGGATTTGGAAGAGTCACGACCGGCGCGCTTCGCGGCCACCGCGTGGCGCGTCGCCACCGGCCCGATCATGGCACCCGGCTACGTCCGTCGGAACCCCCGGCTGCTGTCGGGCCAGGTCGAAGTCAACGACTGGGACGGATCGCTGGTCGGTATGGCCTCCCTGGTCACGCCTTGGCCCTTGCCATTGGCATCCTCCCGCGACTGGCGGGCCGACGGGACGTGGTGGCGTGACTGGCCCACCGAAACGATCTGGGGTTCCGACACCGTCCGTTATCTGGATCCCAGTGGCGAGGACCTCAGCCGCGGCCAGCGCTTCCTGATGGCCAGTGCCGCTCTGGTGTTCCCACTGCCCACACAGCCGCTCCCGGCACTGCCACCTGCCCCGGCCCCGGATCTGGCCGCGCAGGCCCGCGCCTACGTCGAGGTCCTGGTGGCCGAAATGAACCGCGTCGTCGCCCCTGTACTCGACACCTTGGAGCGGTCATGAGCGAGACGTGGCGCAAGGCGCTACAGGAATCCGTATGGGCTCTCGGTCGCGCGGCTGACGAGTTCAGGCACGCGCTGTCCCTGGCTCAATCGGCGTACTGGGGCGTCCAGCTGGACCGGATCCGTCCCGTGGACGGCCAGGTGAAGGTCGCTCACAGCGGATACGTCAGCGACGACAGGCCGCACGACCAGGCCATGTTCAGGATCACCGGCCTGTACGAGACGCTCACCTGGGACCTGCAGGAGGAGTACGAGCGAGCCGCGCTCGTCTACGCCAACGGCGCCACGTGGGCCGCCAGGCGGGTCATCGCCGGAGAAACGCCCGCCGCCGTCGCCATGACCAGCGAGGACGGCAAATGGCACGTCGACTACCGCGAGCCGATCACGCAGCACCTCACCCGATGGAATCGGCACGCCGAGTACGAGCGAGCCGAGAAACTCCTGATCGCCCGCGAAAACGACGCCGCCCTCGCCGCAGACCTGGCCGGACAGGAACACCTGGCGGAGCACGAGGCCAGCGAGATGCATGACGCCATGCAGGCCGCGGACGGGCTCGGCGATGCCGCGTTCGCGTTCGGCCGACTGGCTGAGCACGCGCTGATGTTCACGCTCAACGTGCTGAGGCCGTCGTGACGATCGCCAGCCTCGACCGGCTCGGTGCTGGCGTCCACGACATCGACGAGCGGGCCTACCATGCCGATCCAGTCACGGGCGGCAGCCTGTCCAGCACCGGCGCCCGCACGCTGGTCCAACCCGCTGGCCCTGCCCGGTTCCGCTGGGAGCAGGATCACCCGGCGCCGCCGAAACGCGAGTGGGAACTCGGTCACGCCGCCCACAAGCTGGTGCTCGGCGTCGGGCCCGAATTCCAGATCATCGACGCTCCCGACTACAGGACCAGGAAGGCGCAGCAGGCGCGCAACGCCGCGTACGACGCCGGGCTCGTACCGCTGCTCACCCGCGAACATGACCAGGTGCAGGCCATGGCCGACGCCATCCGCCAGCACCCCGTCGCCTCCGCGCTGTTCAACCCGGCGCGCGGCGCCGCCGAGCAGACGCTGATCTGGCAGGACCCGGAAACGGGGGTGTGGCGGCGGGCCCGCCCGGACTGGCTGCCCCACCTGTACAACGGCCGGCTGATCCTCGGCGACTACAAGACCACGACGAACGCCGCCCGCGAGGCCATCCGCAAGACGATCGCCAACTTTCGCTACCACCAGCAGCAGGCCTGGTACGTCGATGGCGTACGCGACCTCGGCCTCGCCCAGGACGTCGCCTTCATCTTCATCTTCCAGGAGAAGCACGCGCCCTTCCTGATCCACATCGTGCAGCTCGACAACGCAGCCGAGGACTCCGGCCGCGAGGAGAACCGGCGAGCCCTGCGGCTGTACGCACACTGCGCTGCCACCGGCGTCTGGCCCGGCTACAACCCCGAGATCACCCTCATCGACCTGCCGCCATGGGCGACCACCTACCCCGAGGAGTGCATGTGAGCAGCAACAACACGCCTGCCACCCTGAACCTCCCGGCACCCGCCCGGGTCGGCCAGGCCACCGCCGTCGAGCAATCCCGCGCGGTCGCCGAGGTGCACGCCGCGATGGTGATGGCCCGGCAGTACCCGCGCAACCTCGACCAGGCCATCGCCGAGATGGAGCGCTCCTGCCGCCAGCCCGCCCTGGCCAAGCGGGCGTTCTTCCGCTACAGCCGCGGCGACGAGACGGTCACGGGCCCAAGCATTCACCTGGCCCGCGAGCTTGCCCGCTGCTGGGGCAACATCCAGCACGGCATCGCTGAGATGTCCCGCGACGACCAGCACGGCCAGTCGGAGATGCAAGCCTTCGCCTGGGACGTCGAGAAGAACTCTCGCGTCTCCTCCACGTTCATCGTCCCCCACAAGCGCGACACCAAGCGGGGCGTCAAGCCGCTGGTGGACATGCGCGACATCTACGAAAACAACACCAACAACGCAGCGCGGCGCGTCCGCGAAGCCATCTTCGCCGTCCTGCCGCCCTGGGTCGTCGAGCGGGCCAAGGACCTGTGCACCGAGACCATCGAGAAGGGCGACGGGACACCGCTCGAGGACCGCGTCGCCGAGGCCATCGCCGCATTCGCCGCCGGCGGCGTCACCCAGGAGCAGCTCGAGCGCAAACTCGACCGGCCTGCGGACCGGTGGAAGGCGCAGGACGTCGCCCAGCTCGAAGTCATCTACAACAGCCTGCGCCGCGGCGAGGTCACCAAGGAAGAGGAGTTCCCCACCCAGCCGGTGACCGCCGACGAGATCACCAGCGCTGGCACCGCAGCCGCGGCACCAGCCCCGCCCGAGGCACCCGCCGCCGACAGCCCGCCACCGCCCGCCGAGCCCGGGACCGGTCCCGACCCGGATGGGCAGGAGCCCAGCGCGCCCCCCGTGCAAACGCCGCAGGACACCGAGCAGATCCTGTCGCTGATCGTCGGCGAGTGGGAGAGCCGGGGCGGGACCAGACAGCAGCTCACCAGCATGTTCCGCAAGGCGATGGGCGTCGGCCACCGCGAAGCCACCGCCGACAAGCTGCACACCTTCCTGACGGAACTGAAGGACAGCAAGCACCAGGTCCCCCGCCACGCCCAAGGCGGAGGCCCAGTGACATGACCACCCAGGAACTCGCCTTCGAACCGAAGGCCCAACTGGACCTGGACGCGATCCGCGCCCGCGCCTTCGACATGCGATGGCTCGCCGCCGACGGCGGCGAACCCATGACCGACGAGCCGGCGGTCCTGCGTGGCAGCGACCGCGACGTGCTCGCCCACCTGATCGGCGTCGATGCGCCGGACCTGGTCAACGAGGTGCTCCGCCTCCGCGCCGGTTTCGCCGCCTACCAGGACGCCGTCACCCAGCGCGCCCCCTCTGGAGGCATCCGATGAGTTACTCCCCCGACCGCGCCGTCAGCACCATCCTGTTCAGCGCCGCCCACGACATCGACACCTGGGGTCTCGTCAAAGACGACTTCTACGACAACATCGACGGCGGATACGACGTGTGCGGAGCCATCGCCAACGGCTCCGGGCTCAGCTTCGACGACTGGCACGACCAGCCCACCCCGTGCAGCGACGGCGAGGACCCGGCCGAGCACGCCAGCTGGCTCGTCTCCCGCGCCGCGTCCCTCGCCGCGCTGCGCACCCTCCTCGCGCACGTCTACCCGGATACCCGGCCGGAGGAGATGGGCCGCGACGCGCTCATCGTCAAGGCCGGCGAGTGGAACGACCAGCCCGACCGCACCGAGGCCCAGGTCGTCGCCAAGCTGCGCGAGGTCGCCACAGACACGGTCAAGACGTGGCTGGTCTGGTCGAACGACGCCAGGACCTGGTGGGGGCCGAACGGCTCCAATTGCACCGGCGACCTCTGGGACGCCGGACGGTACACCCGCGAGCAGGCCCTCGAGGCGTGCGGCAGACGCTCCTGGAAGGAAGGCAAACAGCCTCCCGAGGTGATGGTCGCGGCCCCGGAGGACGGGCACGGCGAGCAGCTCACTGTGGAGGAGTTCCGGCACGCCGACCGCTGGATGGAGCTGCGGGTCGAGGACGCCGTCCGCAGGGCCATCGCCGAGCGCACCACCGCAGAGGTGTCCTCCTGATGGCCGCCGAGACTCCGCTGTCGGCCGCCGTCGTCGCCTGTTCCGTGCTCGCCGCGGCCGGGATCGCCTGCTACGTCATCAGGCCCGCCGTCCTCAGGCACCGGGAGCAGCGCATCCGCGCCCTGGCCGACCACGTGCAGCGGGCCCGCAGCGAGGCCGTCTCGCTCACCGTTGACCTGCTGCAGGCCAGGAACCCGGACCTGTGGGACGAGTTCGTCGCCGCGCACACCGAGCCGCGCGGAGGTGCTGCGTGACCACCGCTCACGCGCACGAGGAGGCGCTCCGAGCCGCCCTGCAGGCAGGGGTCGAGTACGTCGACTCGCAGCTGCGCCTCATCGGCCAAGCGCCGCGCGTCTTCGGCTTAGACCTGTCCCTCACCGGCTCTGGGATCGCTTCCTCGAGCGGCTGGTGTGACGTCATCGGACGCGACGGCATCACCACGCTGCCCCTCGCTGACCGCGACGCCGCCATCTACCAGCTCGCGCACGCCATCACCGCCGCCGTCACCCCCACCGCCGACCTCGTGCTCATCGAGGCCCCGGCCTACTCCCGCTCTAACGGCGGCGCGCACGAGCGAGCCGGCCTGTGGTGGCGCGTCGTGCACCGCCTGCTCTGCTGGCAGGTCCCCGTGGTCGAGGTGCTGCCGAACCTGCGCGGCATCTACGCCACCGGCAAGAGCCAGCCGAAGAAGACCGAGGTGGTCGACGCGGTCGCCCGCCGGTGGCCGGTCTGGAAGACCGACGGCGACGACAACGCCGCCGACGCCGTCGTGCTCATGGCCATGGGTCTCGACCACCTCGGCCTCCCGCTCACGGGGATGCCGGTCAAGCACCGCGCCGCGCTGGACAGGGTGGCCTGGCCGGAACTGGCGGTGGCTTCATGACCACCAAGGCGTCCGCCGTCGTCCCCGTAGGGCTGCGCTGCGTGCGCCGGAACCTCGGCCTTGAGCAGCAGTACATCGCCGCGCAGCTCGACGTGGCGGCGAACACGGTCAGCCACTGGGAACACGGCTACGACAACCCGCCCGCCCACCAGATGGTCGCCTACGCCGCTCTCGTCGAGCGGCGCCTCATGGTCGGGCGCGACCGCAGAGGCATGTACGACCTCGCCCGCCTGCTGCCCAACCTGTCGACCTTCCGGCGAGTCCGCAAGCTCACCCAGCAGCAGGTCGCCCACCGCATGCACGTCAGCGTGGCTCGCGTCGGCGTGCTCGAGCGTCGGGCCCGCTACCGCAAGCCGGTCGGCTGGGACTCCGTGGTGAGGTACTTCGCAGCGCTCGACTACGAGATCGGCATCGCCAAGGTGCAGGCGGCGAGGGCCGCATGAAAACGCTGACCGCCCGCCAGCAGGCCCGGCTCGAGTCGGTCGTCCTGCTGCGTCGCAAGAACAAGTCGAACGCGGAGATCGCCGGACGGCTCGGCGTGAGCGAGCGCACTGTCGAACGCTACGCCCAGTTGGCCCGCCAGCAGCCGGTCCAGGTCGAGGGGCCGGGTACCGAACCGAAGGCATGGGAGGCCCGCGGCACCTGCCGCGACCACGACCCCGACATGTTCTTCCTGCCCTGGTATCAGGCCCGGCACCCCGACGTGAAAGCCGCGAAAGCGGTCTGCCGCGGCTGCCCCGTGCTAGAGGACTGCCGCCAGTTCACGATCACACACCCCTGGTGGACCTCCGACGGCATCTGGGCCGCCATGACCCCCTCCGAGCGCCGACGAGCCCACGGCGGCTACCGCTACGAAAGGACCGCAGCGTGAACGCCATACCTCCGGCGGCACTCCAGGCCGCGCAGGACGAGTCCAACACCGAACTCCTGGAGACCCAGGTCCACAGCGCCGACCGGACCGTCGAGCGCATTCTCGCAGCCGCCGCTCCGCACTTCGACCGACAGACGACCACCAGCGACCTGTGGCAGCACGTACGCAACGTGCTGGCCTGGGTGGACGAAGCCAACGCGCGCACCGAGCACGAGGTCGCCATGCGCCTGCTCAAGCTCGTCGAGGAGGCGGGCGAGGTGGCTTCGGCCTACATCGGCATGACCGGCCAGAACCCGCGCAAGGGCATCACCCACACCCACCACGACGTCGCCGGCGAACTGTGCGACGTCGTCGTCACCGCGCTGGTCGCCCTCGCCACCATCACCGGCGACATCGGCGCCGCCCGCATCGCGCTCGCCCAGCACCTCGCCCAGCGCGGCCCCCGCCTCGCCGTCCTCACCGAAGGAGCCTCCGCGTGAACACCACCACCACCAGCACCGACGCTGACGCCGCCGCGACCCGCACCGGATGGCGAGAGTGGATGGGCTGGATCCGCCCCTGGTACGTCGGCGCCGTCATCGGCGGCCAGTTCGAGGGCCACATCTACATCGACTGCGAGCGACTCCTCGCCGTCGAGCCCGAGCCGCGCGAGGGTGCCGGCTGGCTCGACCCCGCGAAGGGCGCAGTCTGCGACTCGTGCAAGGAGCGGCACGGCCGCGGAGAGGAGCCGAAGGCGTGAAGGTCTCCGTCGAGCCGTCCCTGTTCGCCGACCTGGTAGGCCGTGCCGGGCACCATGTCCCGACATCCACCACCGAGCCGATCCTCAAGGGCCTCCTCCTCGAAGCCGCCGACGACACGCTGACCGTCTCGGCGCAGAACCGCGACACCTCGCTGAAGGCCAGCATGCCCGCCGAGGTAGCAGAGCCCGGCCGCGCTCTGCTACCCGGCCGGGTGCTCGGCGAGGCGACCAAGAGCCTGGCCAAGAGCCGCGACTACCTGCAACTGGCGGCGACCGCCGCGGAGTCGACCATCACCTGCGGCACCGCGGTGATGACGATCCGGGCGCTGCCCGCCGACGAGTTTCCCGGGCTGCCCCGGGCCGCAGTCGCCGTCGGGCAGATCGACGCGGGCGACCTGCGCGAGGCCATCGCCCAGGTCGCCTGGGCGTGCAAGCCGGACAAGCCGGCGAAACCCGAGCACGCCGTCATCCGGATCGACATCGACGGCGACACGATCACCTGGGCCGGTGCGGACAACTACCGGATGGCGGCCAGGGTCACCCCGTGGGGTCCCGGCACGCCGGACGCCCAGATGGCCGCTCACGTGCCGGTGCGGGAGTTCCGCGAGGCCGTCAAGGACTTCTCCTCCGGGCCGGTCACGCTCGGCGCGAACGACAACCTCGTGTCGCTGGCCAGCGCGGACCAGACGGCGACGATCCGGCAGTACCAGATCGAGGAGTACGCCGACTACCAGCCGCGCCTCGCCAAGCCGCTCCCCACGACCGTGCGCGTCGAGACCGAAGCCCTGCTCGAGGCGGTCAAGCGGGTGACGCTGTTCACCGAAGGGCTGGGATCCATCAACCTCGACATCCAAGCCGACTGCATCGGAATCCACGCCGGCGACATCTCCCTCATCGGGCGCGGTGCCGACACCGTGGAAGCCCAGCTCGATGGCGACGCCATGCAACTGCGGTTCCAGCCACCGTTCATCATCGAGCCCCTCGCTTCCATCCACACCGAGCACACCGTCATCGGCCTGTCCGCGCCGGGCCGGTACGTCATCCTCGCCTCCACCGACGAGGTGTTCCGGTACCTGGCAGCCCCCTTGAAGCCGCGATGAACAGGCACGCGGACCAGCAGCACACCGTGCCGTGCACCCGCTGCGGCGCCACCCCCACTCGGCTCTACGCGCAAGGCCGCCTCTGCGCCGACCACAGCCCGTCCGCCCTCGCCGGACAGGCCGAGCCAGCCGGCGGGTACTGCGCCCCGGCCAGGCACTATTGCTCGCCGGACGCGCGCTGTGGTGCCTGGGCGGCGCAGCAGCCGCTGTGGCGGGTGCTCGCGACGGGGGGACGTGACCGCGACGACAAGCCGCTCGTCTGGGGCGTCTTCAACGGCATCCGGAAAGAACATCCTCGGCTGGTCGTCGTCCACGGCGCCGCCTACCCCAAGGCGATCCGTGGCCTACGGCCCGACCGGTCGGCTGACTGGCTCATCCACTTGTGGTGCGTCGCCAACAAGATCTACGAGGAAACGCACCCCGCCGACTGGAAGACCTGCTCCACCCCTGATTGCGCCCCCGAGCATCGCAAGCAGCACCGCAGCGGCGGCACCTACTGCCCGGACGCCGGAACCTGGCGCAACGACGAAATGGTGCAACTCCACGCCGACGAATGCGTCGCCTTCCCCGGCCGCGGACCCGGCACCCGCGACTGCATGCGGCGGGCCGGAGCCGCCGGCATCCCCGTACGGCCCATCCCGTGGACCCGGGCCGACCAGAACCCACTCTTCGAGCAGGAGGCCGCATCATGAGAGCCTCCACCCCACCGCCTCTGCAACTTCCCCTGTTCGAAGGCCAGACCCGGCTGCGTTACTGGTTCCAGATACCTAAGGCGGAGCGGAGAGCTCGCTGGCTCGCTGACGCCCACTACTCCAGACAAAAGCCCGGCACGTCGCAGTTCACGCCTCCTGGCCACACCATCGTCCTGCTCAGTCTCGACGGCCGCGGCGTGTTCGCCTGGCATCGCCCCAAGCAGGGCATCAGGTCGATGCACGGGCTCGACGGATGGACATGCACGATCTTCCGCAACGAAGGCGTCGACCTCGGTCAGGGGCCCATCCGGTCCAGCGAACTCATCCTGGACGCCGAACTCATCTTCGCCGAGTTGGGCGTCGACATCGGACCAGACGGGCTGCTCACCTACGTCTGGGACTCCAAGATCAAATCTCCGAATCCCGGCTACTGCTTCAAGAAAGCTGGCTGGAAGGTGGCCGGCAGGTCGACGAGGGGCGAGAAGACGCTGCTGCAAAAGCTCGCCGCCCCCGGCGAGGTGGCCGATGCCTAACTCCACTCACACTACGCCGCCGATCATGGCCAGGCTCGCACGCCTCCGCGATCGGGCCGGCGTCACCCAGGCCGCCATCGCCGCGCACCTCGGCGTCCACCGCTGCACCATCTACGTGTGGGACATCGGCAGCCACAGCCCCCACTACCAGCACGCCGTCGCCTACGCCCACCAGCTCGACCAGCACATCGTCCTCAGGCACGACCGCCACATCCTCGCCACCGACGGCGACATCCCCGTCGCACTCCCCGAACTCCGCAAAGCGGCAGGCCTCACGCCTCGCCAATACGGCGACCGCCTCCACATCATCGAAGCCGCCGCACGCGGCCTCGATCCCGTCATTGACCTGCGCTCCTGCCAGCCACTCAGAATCGGGGTGGCGCTGTGAAACCGCTCACCATCGGATCCATCTGCTCCGGCACCGGCATGCTCGACGAAGCCGTCATGCAGGTGATCGACGCCCGGCCCGCCTGGTTCTGCCAATACGAGCCACCTGGTAAGGACGGCAAGGAGGATCGCTGGCAGTTCGCCGCCCGTGTCCTCACCCACCACTGGCCCGAAGTGCCGAACCATGGCGACATCACACAGATCGACTGGACCTCGGTGAACAAAGTCGACTGGATCACCGCCGGATTCCCCTGCCAGGACGTCAGCCTCGCCGGCAAACGCGAGGGCCTCGCCGCAGGCACCCGCTCCGGCATCTGGCGCAACGTCGCCGCCGCCATCGCCGCCCAGCGCGCCATGCGCGCATCCGGCGAGCCCGGACCCATCGTCTACCTCGAAAACGTACGGGGGTTGCTCAGTGCCCGAGCCGACAGCAACGTGGAACCCTGCCCGGAATGTCTGGGAGACGGAACAACCCAACCTGCGCTGCGAGCACTTGGCGCCGTACTTGGAGACCTGGCCGACCTCGGGTTCGATGCGGAATGGGTCGGCCTACCCGCGTCCCACCCCCATGTCGAGGCATGCCATGAACGGTGGCGCGAGTTCATCCTCGCCTGGCCTGCTGCCGACGCCTCGAGCCTCGGACGGGGAGAAGGGCGGCCCCGGGCAGAGGGGTTCGTCGGGGGATCTGATGCTGCCGTCGGCGGTCATGCAGCTCCTGCCGACACCACGGACAACGGACTCGCACGGGATCGGGGTGCACGGGACCGGCGGAATGGATCTGCGGACGGCGATCACCCTGCTGCCGACGCCGAGCGTCGCGGACGCGACCGGAGGCCACGCGACGAGAAGCGGGAGCCGGTCGGACGAACTGCTGCTGCCCGGACTCGCCAAGGCAGTGGCGGAGGGGACGTTGTTGCCGACCCCGACAGCGACACGGTACGGCAACAACCAGTCGCCCAGCCGGGGTGCGACGGTCAGGCACAGCCTCGACTCGATCAACAAGTTGTTGCCGACCCCGACAACGCGCAATGGAGCGGGCAACAAGGTGAACAACCACGGAGACCTGCTCCTGCCGGGGGTGGCGGAGGCCATATCGACTGGGGCCCATACGGGCCCGCAATCCGGCGATGGGAAGCGGCGTCCGGCCAGCGAGCACCCCGACCAACCCAGCCTGGACGATCTGGGCGCGATCAGCTAGCGCCCGTCTTCTCCGAATGGATGATGGGTCTCCCCGAGGGCCATGTCACCGGCGTGCCGCGCCCGGAAGGCATGTCCCTGCCCGGCTACCGCAACGCACAGCTCAAGGTGATCGGCGGCGGTGTTGTCCCGCAGCAAGGCGCATACGCGCTGCGCATGCTGCTCCATCGAGCCCAGGATGAGGCGGCCTCGTGATCGTCGACTTGTTCGCCGGTCCGGGCGGCTGGGACCATGCGGCAACCCAGCTCGGGCTCGGAGTCGTTGGCATCGAACACGATCACGCCGCGTGCGAGACGCGCCGCGCCGCCGGTCTGGCCACTGTGGAAGGCGACGTCCGCAGCTACGGACCCGCCGACTTCCCGGAAGCGTCAGACCTCCTCGGCTCCCCGCCCTGCCAGCCGTACTCGGTCGGCGGGAAGGGGCGAGGTCGCGCCGCTCTGGACACCGTCCTCGGCCTGGCCGAACAGCTCGCCCGCAGGGAGAGCATCACCCGCGCCCTCGCCGGCTTCGACGACGACCGGACCGGTCTGGTGCTCGAACCGTTGCGCTGGACCTTGGAAGCGATCGATGCCGGGCACCCCTACAACACGGTGATGCTGGAGCAAGTACCCACTGTGCTGCCGGTATGGGACGCGTTTGCCCGGATCTTGCGTGCGGAAGGCTACAGCGTCGCAACCGGGCGGCTGTCCGCCGAAGAATACGGCGTACCCCAGACCCGACTCCGAACGTTCCTCGCCGCGTCCCTGTCTGGGAAGGCGCGGCTGCCCGCGCCGACCCATCACCGCTACCGCAACGACATCACCCAAGAACAAGAAGCCCTCTGGCTCCGCCCCTGGGTGTCCATGGCCAGCGCGATCGGCTGGGGTATGACCGCCCGCCCCGCGCTGACCATCGCCGTCGGCACCGCCGCAGGCGGGCCCGACCCTTCGTGCGTCGGCGGGTCCGGCGCCCGCGCCACCCTGTACGGCGAGCGCGACGCAGGCCGCTGGATCAATTGCGCCCGCATCGTCGATGCCGACGACCTGCCCGCCTATCGGGGCGGGCGGCGAGACACCATCCGCCTCTCCGTCCAAGACGCCGCGATCCTCCAGTCCTTCCCCGCCGACTACCCCTGGCAGGGCAGCTGGACAAAACAGCTTGAGCAGATCGGCAACGCCGTTCCGCCGCTGCTGGCCATGCATGTCGTCGCCGCGACAAGCGGACTTGACCTGCCCGCCCACCTGCGCCAGGAGGCTGCGGCATGAACGAGGACACCGATGGCCTCCTGGACCAGCAGATGCTCCACATGCCGACGCCCGGCCACCCGCATCATCACCGGCCGGATCCCGCGACGCACCTGCTACAGCGTGCTGTCCTGCGACGACTGCGCCCCTCGGCACCGCCGCCTCGCCGAGAAAGCCGGGCCCGTGGTCGAGGAACTCCTCGAAGACCCCGAGCAGAAACCGCTGTTCTGAGCGCCCCGCTGCGGCAGTGAACCCCGCCGCGCAGACCCGCGAGACCTCCCGCCCAAGCACCACCGAAGCATCCAGGGGGACCGGTTGACCACCCCGCAGGAACCGCCGACAGCCGACCTTGACGAGGCCCGGCGCTGGCTCGCGACGCTGCACGGCGACTCTCCCGGGCTCATCAACGTCTGCGCGACCGATGCCTGGACCGGGCACTACTTCGCCACCGACCGAGCAGGGCTCGACGCCGCCGCCGCGTACATCGCCCAGCTCGACCAGCAAGGCCGCGAGGGCATCTACGTCCGCGCCACCACCCTGCGCAGGGCTCCCGAGCAGTTCAGCCGCGGTTCCGCCGCCGACTCGCTGTCCTTCCCCGGATTCTGGGGCGACCTCGACATCGCCGGGCCCGGTCACAAGCACGGCATCTGCCCCGGCGACTGCCCCAAGAACCACAACCACGTCGCCCTGCCGCTCCCCCCAGACGCTGACGCCGCCCGGCAGATCCTCCATGCCGCAGGGCTGCCCGAGCCCACCCTGTGGATCCAGTCCGGCGGCGGCCTCTACCCATGGCACCTGCTCGAGCAGCCCCACACCATCACGCCCGCGGGCTACGACGACATCGTCACCCTGTCCACCCGCTGGCAGCTCGTCCTCGAAGCCGGCGCACGCCAGCTCGGCTGGCACTACGGCCGCGGCGTCGGCGACCTCGCCCGCGTCCTGCGCGTCCCCGGCACCGTCAACCGCAAGGCCGGGCTGTCACGTCCCTGCCAGGTCGTCGAAACCTCCGGCACCACCTACAGCCTCGACGAGCTTGCCACCCTGCTCTACTCGATCGACCTGCCCGACCCCGAACCACCCGCCTACTCCGTGCCGCCCGCGCGACCCCGGCCCACTCACGTCAAGCCCGGCACCGTCGGCCCCTTCGACGCGCTCGACGAGATCTGCGAATGGCGCGACCTGTTCGAGCCGTACGGTCTCGCCTACGTCGGCTCCGAACGCGACGGCGCCGAGCTGTGGCGGCGCGACGGCGCCACCTCCGCCTACTCCGTGCGGGCCTGGCCACACGTGTGCGTCAACCACTCCGACGCGCTCGACCTGCCCGTCGGCGCCGGGAACAAGCTCACCCACGGCAAGGTGTTCGCCCACTGGCACCACCGCGGCGACGCCAGTGCCGCTGGCAAGGACCTGCTGCTCGCCGCCGCCCGCAAGCCCGGCGCCTCCGCAGCCGCCGCAGGGCTTCGCCCCGCCGTCCTGGAGCACATCCGCGCCCGCTGCGGCGTCCGCCTCTGGACACCGAGCACGCCACCACCCGCCGACGACGTCCCCTGGCCCGAGCACGACACCACGGAGCACGACGACGCGCCGAGCGAGGTCTCGATCGAGACGCCCGCGCCCGCGCCGCCCCAAGCCGAGATGGACGTACGGCGAGCCATGGCCGCCGCGACCGAGCAGGCCATCTGGGACGGCGTCTTCCCCACCGTCGAGCACGTCGAAGCAGCGCCGTGGAGCACACCCGGCAGCGACGACACCGCGCCGCCCGTCCTGCCCGCCTTCCCGCTCAACACGCTGCCCGGCGACACCGGCAAGTTCGTGCAGGCCGTCGCCACCTACACCCAGACGCCGCCCGAGATCGCCGCGTTCGCCGCGCTCGGTGCTCTGGCCACCGTCGTCGGCTCGCACGCCACCATCACCGGCCAGTGGACCGAAGAGACGCTCGCGCTGTTCCTGGCCTCGATCGCCGACTCCGGCGACGGCAAGTCCCGCGCTTTCAAGGCCGTCAACACGCCCATCTACCGGCTCGAGGCCACCCTGCGCCAGAAGTGGGACATCGAGTACGGCGACAACTTCGAGCAGCTCGAGATCGCCCAGCTCACCCGCGACAAGCTGATCAAGGAGCTGGCCAACGCGGGTGGCGATCGACGCAACGACCTGCTCGCCGACCTCGACTCCATCAAGGACTCCATCAAGGAGTTGACCGGCCCGCCCCGCCCGCAACTGCTCGTCGGCGACGTGCTACCCGAGGCGCTCGCCAAGCTCATGCACAAGGTCGGCGGGCACATCGGCATCGTCTCCGCCGAAGGCACCTTTCTGGGCAACATCTGCGGCCGCTACAACAACGGCAAGCCCAACCTGGAGTTCGTCCTGGTCGCCTGGGACGCCTCCGAACCCTGGCGGCCCGACCGGATCAGCCGCGACAGCTTCGAGCTGGAACGGCCCAGCCTCACACTGTCCCTGTCGGTGCAGCCGGTCGTCATCACCGACGCCATCGAATCCAAGGCCGTCACCGACAAGGGACTGCTCAACCGGTTCCTACTCGCCCACCCGACCTCGCTCGCCGGCAGCCGCGACGTCCGTCCACCGCACGTGCCGCCCCACCTCGCCGAGGCGTGGAGCGGCTGTGTGCACCGCGCCTTCTACGCCGTCCGCCCCGACGGCGCCCTCTTCGACGACGACGGCACCCCGCTCCCGCCCACCCCGATGCAGGTGGCCGAGGACGCCGAGGAACTGATGCTCGACTGGCGGGCCCGCCACGAACGCCGCCTCGACCCCGACACCGGCGACCTCGTCCACATCAAGGGCTGGATGTCCCGGGCACCCGGCTCCGCCTACCGGCTCGCCGCCCTGCTCCACCTCGCCGGAGGCCACGACCCGCAGATGCCCGTCGGTGCCGAGGTCATGGCCGACGCGCTCACCCTCATCGACTACTGCATCCCGCACGCCATCGCCATCCTCGGCGACGCCCAGGAGCAGCAGGTCACCGGACGTCCCGCCTGGCTGCAGGCCGCCACCGGCCACGTCCTGGAGTGGGTGCGGAAGAAGGGCATAGCCGAGTTCACCGTCGAGCAGGTGCGGCAAGGGCTGAAGGGCCGTTCGTGGGTGAAGGAGCACAAGGCGGCCGGCGTCAGCGCGGTCTTGCTGACCCTGTCCGCCGAGGGCTGGCTGGCGACGGTGGCGCGGCGAGACGCCGCCGGGCGCCGCTTGGCGGATCCGCTGTTCGTGCCGCACCCGGGCATCTTCGGTGGGCGGGCATGACGGGTGACGCTGCGCGCTGGCGCGTTCATGACGGCCGATCCGTGGCTGGAGACATCCGGGACATCCGGGATGTGCTCGGGATGTGCGTCCCGAACGTCTCGCAAGCCTGTGACCTGCTGGAACTGCCACATTCGGGACATCCGGGACATCCGGGATGCGGTGCAAGTGTGGATCGGGCCGAGCCTTCGACTGCCACACCCCGGATGTCACTTTGTGTGATGTCCCGGACGTCGTCCCGGACATCCCGGATGTGGTCCTCGACATCCCGGATGTCGCAGGTCAGGGGTGGCATTGGGGACATCCGTCTAGAAGAAGAGAAACAAGATCATTATTACTTACTGTATAGATATCCCGTCCGTGCTCTACGCAGAGCCATCGATTTTCAATTCTCCATCTTCCCCGCATCCCGGATGTCCCGGATGTCCCGGACACCTACTCACAGTCACCGAAACGAGGAGACGGCGGTGCCCCGCAACGCGCTGCTCGAGGAACAGCCATCCCTCTGGAGCGAGGGAACGCCCGGCCCCGCCGACATGCCCCCTCAGGTGCACACCCACCTGGAGCGACCCCATGGCCACCCCAGGCCACCCCGCCGTGACCAGGAGTGGAACGAA
Organism: Nonomuraea zeae; assembly: GCF_005889725.1. GTDB lineage: Bacteria > Actinomycetota > Actinomycetes > Streptosporangiales > Streptosporangiaceae > Nonomuraea > Nonomuraea zeae. Next base: position 68,764 of record NZ_VCKX01000002.1, on the reverse strand, counting down.
CTCACCGCCTGCGCCCCCGAATGCCTCGCCTGCGGCGAACCCGAGCCGCCGGCCGAAGCCCCCGCCTGGCCCCTCTGCCCTGCCACCCGTGGACGCTGCGCCACCATCTGCGCTCACACCGCCGATGCCTACAAGGCCGAGGTGTGCCTCATCACCACCCGCGTCCACGCCGAACTCATGACGCTGCCGTTCAGCGGCAGGACCGTCGCCGCCGTCACATGCCCGTTCTGCGGCTTACCGCACGCCCATGACCCGGCACCTGGGCAGCGCTACCGCGTAAGCCGCTGCCGCACTGGCCGGAAGCCTTACATCCTCCACATCCCTCATCAGGAGCCCAGCATGGCCACCATCACCCGGCAGGTGATTGACGACTTTCGGGGTGAGTACGAGGCGCTATCGAACTTCGCCCCGATCCCGGTCGCGATCTACTCGACGCTCGAAGGCCGCGAGATCGTGTACTCGACAGGCGAGCACGCCTTCAACGCGGCTAAGACCACCGACCCCGCAGAGCGCGCCGCCATCGCCGCAGCACCATCACCGGGTGAGGCGAAGCGGATCGGGCGCGGGGTGGCCCTGCGGCCCGGCTGGGACGAGCGCATCCGGTACGCCGCCATGCGGATGGTGCTCAAGGCGAAGTTCGCCCCCAGTTCGCCAGCCGCTGCAGTGCTGCTATCCACCGGCAACGCGCTGCTGGTGGAGGGCAATCGGTGGCACGACCAGCACTGGGGCGACTGCTACTGCGGCCGCGCCTCGTGCGAGGGCTCGGGAGCAAATCACCTGGGCCGGATGCTCATGCAGCGCCGCACCGAGCTGCGAGAGGCGGTGTTGTGATGATCAGCGACCGTCGTCTACAGCTGGGCTCCCTGCGCTGTACATCGAGCCGCGCGACATCTGGATCGGCGCATACATCGCACCCGGACGCCGTGTATGTTTGCCCGCTCCCGCTGCTGGTCTTCAAGTGGCAGCGCCACCAGTGGACCGAGATCGAGCGCATCGGCCGGGTCGTCACCGAGCAGTGCGACCGATGCCCGAAGAGGCGGACCCGTCTACGTGGCCCTGAGAGCGATTCTCCCGCCCCCGGATCCCTGGACACCAAGGAGACCTTGAGAGCCGCTCCACGGCCACCACAGACGCGCGGAGGCGCAAAGCAAAGCTTGCTGTGCAGCAGAGCACAGATCATGACCGCCGACGACCTCTGGACGATCGACAACCAGAACGCCGACGATCTCGAATAGGAGACAACGGACGTCGATATACGACATTGACCGTGACGTCCTCGCAAGGATCCGATCGAAGGCCGAAGCCGTCCGCGCCAGGTTCATGATCGTGGGGAGCTCAAGTCTGTTGGCCGCACGACATGGCGCCCGTTCATCCCGGGCCGCGAGCCTCAGCGCTCGCGGTGCGCCGACGGGGACGTCCTCGCCTTGGGACGGCACGGACGTTCGGCGGGGTGTTCGTCTCGATGTCCTCGGTGGACATCCGCCTGTAGCGCAGCAGAGTGCGAGCCAAGCGAGATGCGTCGAGAGGCTGTCCGCACACCAAAGCGGCCAGCAGCTCCGAGGCACTGGTCTTACCGGTCTCGCCCGCCTCTTCAACCAGCGCGACGAGTGCCCGCAGCCGATCGTCGACGGCGACCGGCCACTCCAGGCTGGTCTTGCGTCTGCTTTGCTCCATGGCGGCGTGCCCGTCTTCCAGGGGGTTCTCTGGCTCACTTTATATAAATCACGCTACGATGGGCCCCTACGTTGATCATGGGACGCGAGAGGCTGGCGGAAATGTCGTCCAGGAGCGCGGCACCGCAGCGCGGTGCTGGTGCCGGAGTCGACCTCGGGCCAGGAGCACCGTGGGCTGTGGCCGAGGTGTTCGCCGGAGTCGGGTCGGTCGCGCACGGATTCGCCCGGGCCGCTGGCTTCGAGGTCGCATACCTCAACGACATCGACCCACTTGCGCGCGACACCTACCGGACCAACTTCGGTCAGCACGCCCGTTACGATCTGCGCGATGTGAAAGACGTGACCGCCGCGACGATTCTCGAGGCCGCCGACGGACGGCCGATGGCCGGGCTGCTGGGATGTCCGCCCTGCCAGGGATGGTCCGCAGCGGGGCAGCGGGACGCCGGCGATCCGCGCAATCTGCTGCTGGGCGACTTCTTCCGGCTCGTGACGGACATCAAGCCGTTGTTCTTCGTCATGGAAAACGTGCCCAGTGTCTGCGACCGCGAAGAGCTCGCTGCGGCGCTGCGGGCCTTGGCTCCTCAGTACCGAACGTGGCATGGCGTGTTGAACGCGGCGGCCTATGGGCTGCCGCAGTCGCGGCAGCGCACCATCGTGATCGGCTACCGCAGTGACACCGGGGTGATTCCGACCCCTCCACCGCCTACCCATGCTGGGAAGCGTCGCGTCTGGGATTACCGCACCGAGCAGTTGGTCCGCCCGACGCCCGACCTGCTGGACTCCTTGCTGGGAGCGGCACCGCGGATCGGAGTGCGCAAAGCCGCCGGGCACAGCATGCGCCAGCATTATCCGGCCGACTTGGCCGCGTTGGCGGACTTCGTCACCGTCGGGGACGCGGTCGGAGATCTGGACGCCGAATCCCCTCGAAGGGTCTCGGCGTACGGCAGAAGGCTGCGTGGCTCCACCTCCGATCCGCAAAACCACCGGCCGTGGGGGCACGGACGCCAGCTCATCGACCGGATGAGGCTGGTCCCTGAGGGAGGCCGTCCTCCAGCCGAGGCGACCAACCAGCGGCGTTACTACTCCCAGGCCTACACCCGCTTGCACCGCAGGGGCATGGCCCGGACCATTACCACCAACTTCCACAATCCGGGGAGTGGGCGGTTCCTGCACTACCGTCTGCCGCGCACGCTGACGGTCCGCGAAGCGGCTCGGTTGCAGGGCTTCACCGACGACTTCGTTTTCGTCGGGCACGCGAGTGGGCAGGAACGCCTGGTCGGCAATGCCTTTCCCCCGCTGTGGGCGGAACAGATCGCTCGCCATGTCGCGGCCGAACTGGGCGAGGCGCTGCACCGCTGAGGCGAGGCGCAGCCGGGGCCGCCGCGGGTTCACCCCGTCTGCCGCCCTTCCTCGCCGCGCTCAATCTGCCGACGGCCACCGCTCAGGCGAGCCCGCCGGTCGGCGAAGCGGTGTGCGGGCTCTGGCCGCAGGCTGATCGCAGAGTCGTTGGCGCGACGCGCCAGGCCAAGCCGGTGAAGTTGAGCGACGATCATCGACTTGAGCTCGCTCTCCAACTGCCGGCCAAGCGCCTTGCAGTACTCGTGCGCCCGGTAGATGACGCTGGGGACGACCTTGACCAGCCGCTTGCCGGTCAGAAAATTGTGGTCCATGTCGGTCGTGAAGGCGACGTGGTGCAGCGACGCGACCAGCAGCTCGACGTTGCGGCGCACCCGGGCTGCGGCCTGCGCGTCGCCGCGGAAGCGCAGCGACTCCAGAAACTCGTAACGCGGCGCCAGCGGGAGCGGGTCTCCATGGACATGCCCTACGTAGAACAGGACGTAGTCGGCTTCTTCGCACATGCGGACGTACGGGTCGTCCTCGATGACGTCTACCGTCTTCCAGTAGCTGTCCATCGTGGGCCTGCTCATGTGCTCGTGCCGGCGCTTGTCCATCTTGTCCGTCCAGAACCCCTCCTCCTCCCGCGCGTAGTCGCGATACATGTCGGTCAGCGCGTGGAAGGGCCGCAGCAGCGCGAAGGTGCAGAAGTACTCGTCGCGGTCACGGTCGGGATTCAGGGTGGCCAGCAAGGAGCTGACCATCTCGTTGTCGGCGATCAGGGATGCCTTCGACACGTTCCAGTCGACGGCGATCGGTTCGACGCCGGAGGCAGGATGACCGTGGGTGATGAACCAGTTGATGAATGTGCCGAACAAGTGGAGCTGGCTGCCCTTGACCGCGCCGGCGAAGACCGGGGGCTCTCGCCGTGACTGGATGTGAGTGAGGATCTTGTTGGACAGGTGCACCCCGGAGCGCACCATGTCGCCGTAGGCGTCGTTGCGCATGTAGTGGTGCGACTCGCGCTCTTGCAGGGTCACCGTGCCGTCGCGCAGGTGCACGCGGGGCGGGGGCAGCAACTGGCCGGTGCCGCCCGATCCCAGGGCGGGGGCGACGCCCGTGAAGACGCGCTCGTCGGCACGCCACTGCACCACGTCGGTGGCGCACTTGGCCATGTGCTCGTATTCGCTCTCGTCCAGATCGCGGTACATGAAGGGCGCCATCACCATGCCGGCGTTGTCCGGGCTGTCGATGGCGCTGCGCGTGATGGGCACGCTGTAGAGCGGGCTGCGGTGCCGGTCCCGATTCAGGCCCTCCATGCGCAGGAACACGATGGAGTTGTTGAAGGTGACGACCTCGCTGCCGCCGTCGTCGACGAACGCCCTGGCGGTGTCGATGCTCATCACGCTGGAGTAGGTGCTCCCGTCGCTGCCCGCCACGACGACGTTCGACCAGTCCTTCGGGGCGGCGGCGTTGTCGGCCCGCAGACACTGGATCACCGTGTCGCCGAACACGCGCCGCCGCAGCTCGGCCTCGAGCCGCGAGAGCGTGACGCGCATCTCGGACCTGTCTCCGTCGGGAGCTGCGCTGGCGGGCGGCACGTACACGGCCTGGTGGCTCAAGCCCAGCCCGCGGTAGCACAGCCGTTCCAATTCTCCGCGATCGGCCTTGAGACGCTGCAGGTGGCGTTCGTCGTCGCCGCCGTGGGCGCGCCACGCGGCAAGGTCGGCGTTGTACAGCTCGGCCTTCCTCGCGATCACGTCGCGGATGAGGTCGCGCGGGTCGACCTTCTGCAGCGCCACGGCCGCTTTGCGCAGGATGTCGCGGCGGTCGCCGCGCATGCTCTCACGGGCCTCGATCAGCGCGGCGATCGCCTCGGTGGGCCGCAGCCCGGCCAGAAGCTGCTCGATGTCGTCGAGGCTCATCGCGGTGTCGGCATGCACCGCCGGCGCGAGCGCGTACCGCTGCGCGTCGGCGGCAGGCGGGTCGACCTCGACCAGCCGGCCGTCCAGCACCAAACGGGCGATCAACTTGTGGTAGGCCTGGACGGTCACGGTGTCGCGCACCGGGCCGGTGGTAGCCAGGTCGGTCCCGCGCACGGTCAGGTGCTCGTGGAGCTCACGCACGGTGGCACCGACGGCGGGGTCGATCCCGCGCAGGACCTTGAAGATCGCCTGCTCGCGTTCGACGACGTCGAGCTTGCGCTGCTCAACTGACATGGCCGTCGTCTCCGTTCTCCCGACGGTCCTGATCGAGGATATCCGACAGCGGCTTCTTGCCCGGCCAACCGCGCTCGCGCAGGTCACCGAAAGCGTCCGGGGTGGCGCCGCCGTGCGCGGTGACGCGCTCGCGGACGTCGACAACGGCGGCGTGCCGGACGGTCTCGGCGACGCCGGTGAGCACACACACGCCCTGCGGGAGCTTCGGGAGCGAACGGATCATCTCCGCGGGCGCGTCGGCGAAGATGCCGCGCAGGGATTCCAGCTGGTCCGGCTCGATGGCGTGCACGAACCGGGTGAGCAGCCGCTTGAGCACCGACCGGTCCACGTCGGCGGGGCTCTGGGTGGTCAGCACCAGTCCCAGACGATAGTGCCGTCCGATGCGGGCGATCTCACGCAGCACCTGGGTCGAGACGATCTTGTCGTCGTTCGGGGCGACCAGGTGGAACTCGTCGATCGACAGCACGGTGAACGGGATCTTCTTCTGCCTGGCCAGGTCCTGCAAGTCCCGCGCCACCGCCGCGACGATCACGCGCAGGTCGCCCAGCAGCCTGCCCCGGCAGTCGATGTTGACGAACGCGCCCGGGCGCAGCGTGCCGACCCAGTCGAAACGCCGGCCGATGTAGTCCAGCCTCTCCAAGGCCTTGACCCGCTGCTCGGCAGGGCGGAGGGTGCGGGCGTCCTCCATCTTCAGATGCGGAGCCTGCCTGCCCAGCTCTTCAACCAGATCGTCCACGCTGAAGGCGCCCCGTCGGCCTTGGCCGATCTCGCGGCGCAGCACGTCGAAGGTGTACCCGATCAACGTCTCGATGTTGGTGCCGCGGTTCACCCCGGACACCGCGTCCAGCAGATCCTCGCGGGTGAGCGAGCCCAGCGGCAGGGTGAAGCCAGCGCCGGGCTTGACGTTGATTCCGCCCATCTGCAGCGCGGCCTCGATCATCTCGCCGTTCACGTCGATGTTGACCTGAGGCGCACCCAATCGGTGCAGTTCCTCGCCCAGCACACCTCTGGTGTAGCTCTTGCCGCTTCCGATGCCGCCGACGATCAGGATGTGCCGCTGCACCGCCCCCTTGTCCAGCGTCACCGGGATCGAGCCCTCGCCATGCAGGCTCCCCATGTGGAGTCCGTCGTCGGGGTCGGCAGGGAAGCCCATTGCGGCGGTGACCATCCCAGGCCGGGCGCGGACGACCGCGTCGCCAGCCCGGGGCAGCGTCCGGATCTCGGTCGGATCGCCCACGTTCCGCCCGACGACCGGCAACTCCTCGATGGGCTCGCACCGCACCAGGCGGTAGATGACCGTGGACTCCCCTTCGGTCGCGTAGGTGCTGTCGAACGGCAGGACGTCGCGTACCGTGGCGCTCTGCGGATCCTCGTGCGGATTGATCTCGTGCACGTTCAGCACCCGACACAGCACCCAGCAGCCCAGGGACCCCTGCCGGTCACGGCCCTCCACGGCGACGAACTCTCCCGGGCTGACCGCCTGGTCAGCGGTCAGCCGGAAGTGGATCTCCTGGAAGGTCGGCGAGTCGCCGTCGCTGATCACCGTGCCCAGCAGCTCGTAGTCGTCGTCGCTCGTCCCGGCCTGCTCCCCCTCGCGAACAGGCCGGTCGACGATGGAGCCGTCCAGCACCTCCTCGCTTCCCTTGCCGGTTCCGGGGATTAGCCAGGGGACTACGGGACCCGTGTACTCGTCACCCGGCTTGTCCTCGGAGCCTTCGCCACGCTCGTTGGCGCTCTCCATGACACCCCCTTATCCGTTAACCACTAATGCGTTAGCGGTTAACGGTGACAGACGGGAGTCCCGGCCGCAACACGTTTCGTCGGTTCGGGTGCCGCCGGATCGTCCGTCCAGACATCAGGCGGCTCGATATGCGCCCCTGTAGGGTGATTTTTGTGGCGACAACCTCGTGGGCGTCCAGTGCCTCCGTTCGGGCCAGCATGCAGGCGAACAGGTCTCGCGACACAAAGCCCGAACTCGCTCTCCGGCGAGCCGTTCACGCCCGTGGCCTGCGCTACCTCGTGTCCGCTCGTCCTCTACCCGGCATACGAAGGACCGCGGACCTGCTCTTCACCCGCGCCAGGGTCGCGGTCTTCATGGACGGGTGTTTCTGGCATGGCTGCCCGCAGCATCACACCGTCGCGACGACCAACTCGGAATATTGGGCCGAGAAGGTTCGCCGCAACCAGGAACGCGACGCTGAGACGGATCGATTCCTGGCGGCCGAAGGCTGGACAGTGATCCGGGTCTGGGAGCACGAGGACCCTGAAGAGGCGGCTGAGAGGGTGGCGAGCGCCGTACGACGTGATCGACCGTAGTGGTCACGGAGACGAACGCTCCCTTGAGGTCGGGCCGGACACGAGAGCGCTTCGCCATGCAGCCCATTCGCCTGCTACTAGCTCTTCGGGATGCACACGACGCTGGATAACCCACTGCGCTCATAGCTGGACGGCGGAGTTTGCCCGCCGCCTTCCCCAGCGCCACACAGTGGGGCGCGGCTTGCAACGCCGCGATGGCGAAGTTCCTAGTCCTCGGTTCCAGGCGAGCGATCTCTCGGCCCGTCGGCGGCGTGCCGCCCACTTGACCCGAACGCACCTCTTCCGGTGTCACAAGCTCCCGAGATCAGCCCTGTTTCTGCAGGTCCTTGGCACATCCTAACTATGTTGGGTTTGGGCGAACATTGCGCTATCCGATCTCTTTGGCATGCCCGACGGCCATGATGGTGCCTTGAAACAAGTGATCATCCCCAAAGGAGACTCGATGCCTGTTGAGGCTTCCAGCGAACACGTCGCCCTCCTCGAAGAGCTTGGCCGCGCCCTGGCCACGCATGCGCCCTGGCTGGCCGTCTTCGCGATGCTGTTTCTCGTCCTGCTTCCGCCCAAGAGGTCTCGCGCGAGGTCGGCGGCGGCAATCCCGCAGCTCACCCTCGACGTTCGTCTCACCGTGTCCCTGAAGAGGAACTGGTGAAGAGCGGGTCTGCCGGCGACGGCTTCGCCGACGAGGAACTGATCGACGAGCAGGGCCTGATGGCGGAGACAGGCATCCCGTCCCCGGCTGCCGTGTATCAGGAAGTGAAGAGAGGAGCTCTTCCAGAGCCAATCCAGAAGCGCCCGAAGAGGTGGCTGCAGGCAGAGGTGTTGACGTGTCTGCCACGGGCCTTCATAACGATCAAGGCCGTGGAAGATGCCGTGTCGGAGTTGGACAGACTCGCAGCGTCCATGCCCAGCCAGGGTCCCGGCAGGGGCCGGAATCCGGCAAAGTCCAAGCAGTTGGCATCGTTGGAGCAGATTCGCCTACAGACCTGCCTGCTGGCACAGGCTCTCGCCGATCAGGCCGCCAGACTGGTAGCCGTTCCGACCGCCGATACCCAGACCGGCATCAATGAGGAGTCCTTCGATCAGGCTCTTCACCAGATAGCTCTGCTTTCCGAGCAGGTACTGGACATGGGCATTGCGTACCTCGCCGCGCATGGCCGAGACGAGGAAGACATCGCTCGCAGTCTCGATCAGACCACGAAGGACGTGCGGCGCCGGTTGCGGGCCGCACGCCGAATCTCGTCGAGGCCGGAGACGAATCCCCGTCAGCTCGACTTCTGGCTGACCCGGTACAAGCAAGTGGCGCCGACTCCGGACTGGCCCGTAGGGGAACGACCGTCGGACGGGCTGACCCGCCTCTCCATCCATGACGAACTGCGGCACCTCGACAACCGGATCGCCGAACTCGACGGGATCCCACCGTCACAGACGAAGGCTGGCGAGCAGTTCAACCTCCACCGAAGGAAAGTGGAGCTCTACAGGGAGTTCGTCTACCTCACGGACGAGCGGACAGAGCCCAACTTGCATCGGCAAACTCTTGAAAACTTGCACGAAGCACGGGCCGCGGCCAAGGAAGCCTTTCTCGACCATCGTCATGCGCGCCCGCTGCCTCGGACAGAGTGAGCACGTTCGGCTGCCGCCGCAGCCACGTCTTGATCACCGGGCCACCTGCCTCAAGGCGGTCCGGTGACAGGTCGGGTTGCAGTCGGAGAGGTCTTAGTTTGTCCGGCCACTGGCCAGGTGGGGGCCGATCCAGCCGACGTAGAGGAGGCCGGTGGCCGAGGTGTCGTCGTAGAAGTACAGCCGAGGTGCAGGCGCTCCACCGCCTTGGCTGGAATGACGGCATCTTCCTCATCGCAGATGTACGCCCGTAAGAAGTGGGGTCCGGGGGGACGGAGGGCAACGGGCTGAGGTCAACCGGTTCCGTATCCCTCTGGCACGCGGACAAGGCCGTGCAGATCAGCGCCAGCAGCAGAAGAATCCGTGTCCGTTTCATTCTTGCCTGCTCCTCACTGTGCAGTAGGCCGAAAAGGTGCCGTACGTGCCGTTGGAGTACGGAACGCGTCCAGAGCCGGGTTCGATCCGATGCCGAGGAGGTCTTCGGCCCTGTTCACGATCGGCGCGGATCTTAGGCTCATGGCCACCCCTTGTCCCGCTGGAGGCATCCATGTCCATGCCCGATCAACTGATCGCCAGGTCACGGGCCAGGCTGGCGCGGGCCCGCCTCTGGGTGCAGCTCCTGCTCCTGCGCCCTGAATATCCCGGTCACGGGCACGGAGCGGGCCCAAGACCTGGGGCGACGGGACGGCCGATGAGCCAGCTGATCGACGAGAACCCGAAGGATGACCGCCACCCGCACGCCTGGAACGACGTACGGCGACTCGGCGTGGTCTGGCTGGCCTACGCGTTCACGGCGCGGAACCTGATCAGATTGTCGGCGCCGGCCTTGCTGGTGTTCCTGCCCCTCGGTTTGATCGCCGCATCGGCACTGGTCATGGTCGTGGACGGGTCGGCAGCTGTGGTCAACGGCGGGTTCGAACTCATCGGCTCGCCTGGCGCGCCGTTGCTGAGGTGGTCGGCGGTGGTGCTGGCCGCCGCAGTGGCCGGGCAGATGGTGGTGCTGCCCGCGACGACGATGCTCGCCGCTGGGCGACTGGTCGGCAAGAACGTCTCCACCTTGCGCGCGATGCGGGCCGCGGCCCGGCGCTGGCCCGCGATGCTGGCACTGGTCCTGGTCGGCGTGGTCGTGATCGTGGCGGACCTGGCGGTCGGTTTTGGCATTCTCGCGTGGAACGGGGCGCAGGTCCCGGCTTATGCCATGACGGTGCTCCTGCTCCTGTTCTCGCTGCCGTGCCTGCTGGCCGTGCCGGGCGTGGTGCTGAAGCAACGGTCCGCGAGAAGCGCGCTCGCGCTCGCCTACCGGCTGACGTCCTACGCCCCCTGGGCGACTGCCCTCACGCTGGCCTTCGGCGTGGTGATCTTTCCCGCGCTGATCCAGCAGGTGCTGGAGTGGGCCACGTCCGGAAACCCCGTCCTGCAGGCGGGGACAGGCTTCGTTCTGGGATTGGTCGCGGTGCCGTTCCAGGCGAGCGTGATCGCACGCCTGTTCCTGCACCGCCTGGCGCTCGCGGGGATGACCACCGAGTTCAAGGAGATCGCCGACGGCCTGCCACCGAGCACGCCACGCCGGGCCAGGCCCGTCCTGGTGCTCGCGGCGTTCCTCCTGCCGAGCCTGCTGTACGGCGGCGCGGCGCTGGTCAACCCGCTCGGCTGGCTGGAGGTCTCCGAGACGGCCGTCACGGCGAACCTGCCCCACGGCTCAGGCGACGAGGCGCCTGAGGTGGACGGCCGCCCGCCGCAACCGAGCCTGGAGTCGTCGGACCTGCAGGCCCTGTACGCCGGGCCGGGCGGACGTCTCATCATGCTCATGGACGGCTCCAGCGAGGCGAAGCTGCTGACCTGCGCGGACATCGGTTGCGCCCGCCCCCGGCTCTCCTGGGCCGAGCCGCCCGCCGTGGACGGCGAGCGAACAGCGGTCAGCGCCCAGCTTGCGGACGGCCGCATCGCCGTGACGACATGGGCGATCGATGAGCATTACCGACGGGTTTACGACGAGAACTGGCGCGCCCGGCTCGGACTGCTGATCTGCGACGCGACGGCCTGTGCGCCGGCCCCCGGGGGCAAGCCTCTGGCGGAGGTGAGGTGGGGCGGCCGGAACAAGGTGGTCGCCCTGGCGGCGCGGCCGGGCGGCGGCCTGGTGGTCGCCCAACTCCACGGGCTCCCAGCGGGGAGTGAGGCCGATGAGGAAGTGCTCTCGCTGACCACCTGCGACGATCCGGCGTGTATCCGTCCGCGCATGAGGAAGGTCGCCAAGGTCCCCGTGAACACGCGTACGGGAGGCGGACGCGACCTCATCGCCGCCGTCGCCTACGACGACCGCCCTGTCGTGCTCCGCCTGGACCGGGACAGTGGCGCCATCCACGTGGTCTCCTGCGACGACCCCACCTGCACCAGGGCGAGCGTCGAGCAGCCCGTCGGGAAGGGTCGGCCCGGTTACCTGTTCGACCGCCGCAACCAGCCCCACGCCGAGATGGCCATCCGCGCCGACGGTCGTCCGCTGATCGCCTACGAGGACGTGGCCGATGACACGATCAAGCTGCTCGACTGCCGTACACGCACCTGTTCACAGGCTGACACGGCCACGCTGACCGCACCTGACGAGCGTCACGCGGGGCCGGCGATGGTGCTGGATCGGGCGGGGCGCGCGTTGGTGGCGTTCCAGGAACTCGGCCGCAAGCAGATCGTCATCGCCACCTGTACGGGAACGCACTGCACACGTACCCCGGTCACGACGATCTCGCGCGGTGGCGACTACGGCCTGACCATGACGCTGGACGGCCGCGACCGGCTGGTGCTCGCCTGGATAGACAAGCGTGGGGATGACTGGGACCTGGTCGTGACCACGCCGCTCACCCTTCGATGACACAAAAGTCGGTGACCTCGATGAAGCACGTCGAACGGCTGCGCAAGAACGGCGTGCTGTTCCGGAGCCATCTGGACGGCGGGCGGCACCTTGTGCGGCTCGCGCTGCCCGGTGTGCTGGTGCACGTGCCGCTCGCCGTGCTGTCCCTGCTGGCGCTGACGGTGGCGTCCGGTGACTCGGCGGCGGTGGTCAATGGGCGGTTCGAGCTGGTCGGGACCTCCGATGCTCCGCTGCTGATGTGGACGCTTGTGCTGGCGGCGGTCGCGCTCGCCGGGGAGATCGTGGTGTTCCCCGCGACGGTGATCATCGCCGCGGGTCATCTGGTTGACCGGCAGGTGTCGCCCATCGGGGCGCTGCGGACGACGGTGCGGCGGCTGCCGTCCCTGCTCGTCCTGCTCATGGCGGGCTCGCTGGCGTTCGGGGCGGCCGCGGCCGCGGGGGCCGGCGTACTGATGGCGACTGATCAGCGGTGGCTGGCCACGGTGGTGTTGATGGTGGCCGCGTACGCGGCGATGCCGGGCCTGCTGGCCGTGCCTGGCATTCTGCTGCGCGACTGCTCGGGGCTGGGCTCGATCCGCCGCGCCTACCGGTTGACCGAGCTGAGATTCCTGCCGACCGCGTTGACGCTCGCCTTGGGGGTGGTGCTTGTCCCCGGCGCGGCGGCGTGGGCTCTCGAGTCAGGACTGGGCTTGCTCCCTGGCCCGCTCGCAACTTTCGGATGGGGCCTGGCCGGGACCATGCTCGCGCTGAGCGTGACACCCCTCCAGGCCGCCGTGGTCGCGCGCCAGTTCCTCCATTGCATGGCCTGGCGCACCGAGGTGGACGATTCGGACCTGGCGCACGGCCTGCCCGACGGCCCGCCGCCACGCCCGGTAAGACATGGCCTTCTGCCGGCGGCGCTGCTGCCCGGACTGCTGTTCAGCGGAGTCGTGTTGGTCAATCCGTTCGCGTGGCCGGTGATCGTCGAGACGAACGTGACCGAGTCGTGGCAGTCGGCAGAGCGCTCCGGCTCCTCCAGCGACGGGCCTGAGTTGCGACCCTTCGACCTGCGGGACGTGCACCCCGGCCGCGGCACGGACCCGACCATGGTCATCGACGGCTTCGAGGACTATGCCAGCCTGCTGACCTGTTCCGACGTCTCCTGCCGGAAGACGACTTTCACGTGGGCGGAGCCGCCGGACACCAATACAGACGCGGCTCCCGGCGCCGTCAGCGCACGCCTGCCTGACGGGCGGCTCCTGCTGACCACCTGGTCACATCAGGCGCTCAGGCTGCTGACGTGTGAGGCGAACAAGTGCCTGCCCACCCCCGGCAGCTGGAACATCGCGAGGGCGTACTACCCGTCGCAATACACAGGGGTGGCGCTGGCCGTACGGAAGGACGGCGGCCTAGTCGTCGCCTTCGCCGACAAGGAGCCGGTGAACGGTGACGACAGTCCGACCAAGGACGTCGTTTCCCTCGTCTTCTGCGCGCAGGTGAGCTGTTCGCGTCCGGAGACCAGGCACGTTGCCCGCCTGGATGCGAGCGCGTACCTGCCCGATGTGCACAACCTGGCTGTTGCGATGGCGCCCGGCGACCGTCCCGTCGTCGCCCGGTTCGACACCACCAGCGGCCAGATCCACGTCATCTCCTGCGCTGACGCCGCCTGCCTGCGGCCCCGCGTGACCCGGCCCGTGCCTGCCTACCCGCCCGGCGTCAACGACCGGCTGGGCTGGGAGACCGGCCTGGCCCTGGCGGTACGGGCGGACGGCCGCCCGGTGATCACTTACCGGGACATGAACGATCGCGCGACCAAGCTGCTCGACTGCCGCACGCCCGACTGCGCCCAGGCCGACGTGATCACGCTGGACGCCGGAGGCCCGTACCGCTCGACACCGGCGCTGGTCCTGGACTGGGCAGGGCGGCCGCTGGTGGCGTACCAGAACCAGGACGGGACGCGGCTCATGCTCGCCACCTGTATCGGACGTCGGTGCGTGAGCACCGCAGTGGCCAGGATGCGGGGCGCCGGCGAGGGCCTGGCCATGACAATGAACGGCCAGGGCAAACCGACGATCGCCTGGATCGACGACGGCGGCTCGCTCTTCCGCGGTGACTGGGCCCTGATGCTCACCACCTCGCTGAGCCTCAGCGCGGACTAGGGGAGGAGGAATCGCGCCATGCCATGGTCGTACCGTTTCCGCACCATGGACGACGTCCTGGTCCTGGCCGCGCGAGCCGACTCGGCACGGGTCGAACGCGCCTACGCCATCCTGACCGAGCTGTTCGGTGATGCCCTTCGATCGCCGACGACTGGACATCCAACACGGGCACGAGGCCTGGCGGTGATCTTCATGTGGCCGCAGACAATGTCGCATAGGCCGCGGGCCATGCACGCTGCAACAGCCGCAGGCTTGGAAGCCTGCTCTCACCTCGCGGTTAGTACATCAACGACTCATCGTTTGATTACTTAGCGCATGCAATCACGTGCAATATGCAACAGTGTGGAGTGGTCATGCGTCTCTTCCCGTGCTTCACGGTCTTCGCCGCCGGTGGACTTCTCGCCCTCGTCGCCATCCCGACCGCAGTGCCGGCCGTGGCCCGCGCCGCGCAGGCGGTCCCGCCGCCGCTGCTGCGCCAGGCCGTCGCCGACCTGCCGGTAACTGTTGAGGCCCGGGACGGCTACAAGCGCACCAGCTTCAAGCACTGGACCGACGCCGACAGCGACGGCTGTTCCGCCCGGTACGAAGTACTGATCGCCGAGGCCATTGACGCCCCAAAGGTCGGCTCCGGCTGCAAGCTGACCGGGGGCGCCTGGTACAGCTACTACGACGATGTAGTCGTGAACGAGGCGGCCCAACTCGACGTCGACCACCTCGTGCCGTTGGCCGAGGCATGGGACTCTGGCGCCTCGGCATGGGATGCCGCCAAGCGCGAACAGTACGCCAACCACCTCGACCACCCCGAGCACCTGGTCGCCGTCACCGCTCGCTCCAACCGCCAGAAGGCCGATAAGGACCCCGCCGAGTGGCTGCCCATCGAGCAGGTCCACTGTCGTTACATCGCCGAATGGGTCGCCGTCAAACGCCACTGGCAGCTCAGCGTGGACTCCGCCGAGAAGGCCAAGCTCGCCGAAGTGGCCAGCACCTGCCCCAACGCGCCCCTGACCCTGGCATCCTGACCAGCTCGTAAGCCAGCAGAGGCCCCGGTGGGCCAGAGCGGCACGTCCACACGCCTCTCCTCGGCCACCTCTCTTCCGCCAACGCGCGGTAGGCGGCGGAGGAAAGGCGTCACGACGCCGACGCTTGGACACCATGAACAGGCCCTAGTCGTCGCTGAGGGATGTCGGGCTGAAGGCGCGTTTGAGGAAGTCCTCGCGGGTCTTCTTGTCAAGCTCGCCGTCGAGGGCCAGGGCTGTGGCCAGGGAGTTTTCGATCACCTCTCGGGAGATTTCAAACCGGCGCTCCGCTTCACCGGTGATCTCGGCGATGGTGTAGGCAGCAGTGGACGGGTGGTGGCGGATAAGCCAGTCGATCATCCGGGCCACGTGGTGCACGATGCCGTAGGAGGGTAGGTCTTCGTAAACGGGCTCCGGTTTGCCGGCGGCGACTGCGCGTTTGCGGTCGTGCTCGTGGATGCTGCGGTGGAGCTGCTGGCCGGTGGCGAACTCGTCCAGGACAGCGTGGCGGAGGGTGATGGCCAGGTCTTCGGCGGAGATGATCGAGCCGAGGCTGGCGGCGACGTCCCAGCCGAGTTCCTCTGCGACCTGTCCGACGGCTTGCTGTGTACGCCAGCGCAGTGCCCAGCGTTTACGCCGATCGGGGTTGTCCCACAGCGTCGAGGAGAACACGCGGGTGAACCTCGTCCATAGCTCGGCCACGCCGATGGGCAGCGTGGCTTCGCCCACTCGGGCGGAGACGGCCTGGTCGAGGCTTTCGGAGCTGCGATGACGGCGTTCGACCCATTCTTCCGCGACCGGGCGAGCCCAGACGTTGCGGCCGCTGACGGTGGCTTGGGGCGGGGGTACGTCTCCTTCGCCGCGGGAGACGTACGCGCGCAGGGTGGACGGGGCGACACCGGCGATCTGGGCCATCTGAGTGAGGCTGACGAGTTGGTCGGCCGTGAGCTCGGGGGCCGAGAGCTTCACCACGTTGGGCGAGGCGGACGGAGTTGGGCGCTGGGCGGCCCACGCGGCGAGGTCGTCCAGCCAGCGGCCCTGGTACGGGGTGTCGAGGTCGACCTGGTCGATGTCGAGGATGTGACCGTTGCCGGGGTCTGCATCGCCGTTTTCGAGGAGGTCCGCGGCGGTGACGTTTGTCGCGGCCGGGACGCGGCGGCGCACGTAACGCTCGCTGGCGTGGTCGAAGATTTGGGATGGGCGGTACCAGGTGGTGCCGTCCCACCAGTAGCCGCCGGCTCGGAAGAGCTGGGCGGTGTCCAGGTAGGTCGTGTGCGCGCCGGCGGCGTCGGTGTCGCGGTAGAGGATGACGGAGCGGCCGTGCTGGGGGTGCCAGCGGACCAGCCAGGCGAGGTCTTTGCGGACGGGGTCGGTGGTGAAGGCGACCCAGCCGCCGTCGCGAGCCTTGTCGTGGCGTCCCCAGGTGCCGGTGCCGTGGTGGCGGCCGATGGCTTCCACGGCACGGGGGTCGTCGATGGGGATGTGGGCGTCGTCGACGAAGGGCAAGTCGGGGATGGGGTGGTCGGTTCTTAGCCCGTTGGCGACAGGCTGCTGGCGCTGCGGCATTATGACTCCTGGCTAGCGACTACGCTGTAGTTATTTACAGCGTAGGCGATGAATGCCTACAGCGTACACAATGACAGGGCTACAACGCTATTACTCCGTAGTGCCGCGCGGCGTCGCCTGAACGGCCTAGTGCGCCCGCCCACGTGTCTGCGGGTTCGTCGACTTGGTGGGGTTGGTTTGGTTACACGGACATCTCGCTGGCAGGGGACGGCAAGGCGCCAGAGAGGTCCCTCCGTGAAGCAGGTGCGTCGGCCGGTCACAGCGTCGCAGCTCTGTGGCACGTCAAAGAGGTGCACCCGACGAACTGAGCCCGGGGACGGAGTGGTCGAGATTATTGGTGGCCGCCGTCCGCCGGCTACTCCAAGTTGGACGCGAGGACGTGGGTGTTGTGCGTTGGGAGCATCGATCGCCCAGCGAGGAACAGATGGTCATCGGAATCGACCGCGATACACCTGACAGGCACACTGTCCACCGGCTCAATGCTGGTGATCGCGCGAGACGACTCCGAGCGGAGCGTGCGGCATCGCGATGACTTGCGCTTGAGCTTGAACGGCACGTCGCCCGACGGCGTGAACGAGACGCGCCACGTCCCAGCCGCCCGATTCTTCCAGCGCTCGTCGGACTGCCAGGCGCCGGTCGCGGCCCTCCACCCCATGGACCGGGCGAGATGCTCAACCGCGTCCACAAGCGCTCGGCTGGACGAGGTGAACGTGCAGTTGCCGCGTTCGTTGACGTAGCCGTCGCTATCCATCAGGCCTCGTAGGAGTTCGAGCCTCTGCTCCTGAGAGGCCCACAAGTACAGATCCGGCACGTGCTTGTTGCCGAGCACACCCAAGGCGCGCAGGGCATGCTGTGACGTGCCCTGCTTGCCGTACCGCTGGCCATGGTTGAACCGGATCTGGACGGCGCCCCTGTCCTCGCCATAGTCATAGACCGAAGTCGTCATGCCGGCCTCTTCGAGGTTCCGAAGCGTCTCGTCAAAGTCATCGCGGCCGACGGTGAGCGTGGCGACTCTGCTGTCCCCGTCGCCAAGCCACATGCCCATGACATACGGATCGAGTGGTAGGTGCGCGGGCCCACATTGAAGGGGTTCTGGTCTAGGCACCGCGAAACGGAGTCCGCTGTACCAGTTGGCCGTAGCCATCTGGTCGGTGGTCCACTCGGCCCAGCGCTGCTTGCTCTTGCGATCGAACGCCCACCAGTGGTGCGTGGCGTCCGTCACCAGCGAGTCGCCGTCGTCGAAGGTGACTCGGTAGCACGGGCGCCCATGCTTGATCGGAGCTACGCCCCAGACCAGGACGGGTTCACCGTCTCGGCTGAACACGTAGTCGCCGATTTTGAGGTCCGCCATCGTGGACCATCCATGGGGCGTGGGAATTGGCGTATCGAGCGCTAACGGCTCCTCCGCACTCATATGCGCTTCTCTGCCAGCATGTTCGCTTGTTACGTCAGCGTGTTCGCGGCCGACAGCGCTGCCTCGGTACAGGCACTTCGGCGCCACGAAGAGCTCCTTCAGAACGACGATCGGCATAGTGGCCGACAGACCCGGATAAAAGAACGATGGATGGTGCGAGCCGCACTGTAACGGCGATCACCGACAGTTCTGTCCACAGACGCAGGGAGTGCGAGATCCAGTTCAAGCGGATCTCAGTTGGCATGGCCACCGGGGAGGTGGGGACCGATCCAGCCGATGCAGAGCCGTCCTGTTGCCGCGTGTCGTCGTAAAAGTGCAGCCTAGGCACGGGTGTCTTCGGCCCGTTGAGCCGGACGCTCGCCAGCTGCGGGCGTGCACCTGCTCCGTTGCCAGTACTGCACGACTCGGTCTTACACCAATGACGGCACTTGGTCACAGCTCTATGACTCCACGGCTTCAACCGGTGTAGTGAGTGCGCGATGTCAGCTGACCATTTTGGATTGGGCGCGACAGGCCGAGACCTGCGAGGGATGATGGCGCCGGGCCGACGCGCTGGGAGCCACGAAGTCAGGAAGGAACGTGCCAAATGCCGCTCGATCTGAGCCTCGTGGGAAAAGGGCGTCGGGAGCCGCTGGTGCGACCGCGCGAGATCTACGCGGCGCTGTCGCGGCGTCCCTGGCCCTATCTGCGGCACGAGCAGGGCGAGGTGCTGGAGACCTGGTTCGCGCGCCGAAGCCAGCGCGACATCGTTATCAAGCAGAACACCGGCGGCGGCAAGACCGCCGTCGGCCTGCTGATCGCCCGCAGCACGCTCAACGAGGAGGTCGGCACCGCGGTCTACCTGGCTCCGGACCGCTATCTGGCCGCCCAGGTCCGCGCCGAAGCCGACAAGATGGGACTGGCGGTTACTGACCGGGTCAATGACCTGGCCTTCCGCAGCGGCCAGGCCATCCTCGTGACCACCTTTCAGAAGCTGATCAACGGCCAATCCGTCTTCGGCGTGGTCGGCGACGCGCGAAGCAAGCTCCAGGTCGGCATCGTCGTCGTCGACGACGCGCACGCGGCGCTGGCCACCACCGAGGCCCAGTTCCGGCTCACCATCCCGGCCGAGCACGCCGCCTACGGTGAACTCGTTACCCTGTTCGCCCACGAACTCAAGGAACAATCGCCCAAGAACTGGGCCGATCTCCAGACCAAGGACTACACCGCCACGCTGGCGGTGCCGTTTTGGTCGTGGACAGCCCGCCAGCACAGGGTCATGGAGATTCTGCATCCGCACGCCGACGAGGACGGCTTCAAATTCACCTGGCCATTGATCGCTGACGTGCTGGATCTGTGCACGGTCTCCGTCACCAGCCAGGCCATCCAACTCAGTCCGCCCTGTCCATCAATCGCGATGATCCCGGCCTTCGCTACCGCGCGCCGCCGGGTTTACCTGACCGCCACGCTGTCCGATGACAGCGTGCTCGTCACGGACTGGGATGCCGACCCCAAAGATGTGGCCAAGCCCATCACCCCGGGCAGCGCCGCCGACCTTGGCGACCGCATGATCCTCGCGCCAATCGCCCTCAATCCCCACCTCCGCGACGACGCTGTGCGCGAACTCGCGCGCCAGTACGCCGACGGCGATCGCGACGGTGATGGCAGGCCGGACGGGCGGCCGGTCAACGTGGTCGTGCTCGTACCCAGCACCCGCGCCGCCGCTGCGTGGCACCCCTACGCTGATCGAATCGTGCACGCGCAGGAGCTGCCACAAACGATCACCGCTCTCAAGGCCGGGCATGTCGGCCTGGTCGTGCTGGTCAACAAGTACGACGGTATCGACCTACCAGACGCCGCCTGCGAACTGCTGATCCTCGACGGCATACCCCGTCCCATGGACGCCACCGAACGCCGTGAGGCCGCCGTGCTATCGGGCAGCCGCAGCATGCTGATCCGCTCCATCCAGCGCATCGAGCAGGGCATGGGCCGCGGGGTGCGCGACAGCGAGGACCACTGCGCCGTGCTGCTGCTCGGTGGCCACCTGTCCATCGCCCTGCACGATCCCCAGCAGCGGGCGATGTTTTCCCCGGCGACCCGGGCCCAGATCGATCTGAGTCGCGAAATCGCCGACCAGCTCACCGGCGCCGGCCTCAGTGGCATCCGGATGGCGCTCAACCTGTGCTTGGACCAAGACCCGCAATGGCGGACCTTGAGCCGCCGCGCGCTGGCCGACGTGCACTACGCCATCGCAGGCCTCGTACGACCAGAAGCTGTTGCGCTGCGCCAAGCCTTCGATCTGGCCGCCACCGGCCGGCACGCTGATGCTGCGGACCAGCTCCGAAGCGTGAGCAGCACTCTTACCGACTCGGCGGTAAAAGGCTGGGTGGCCGAGCAGCGCGCCGCCTACCTGCACCACGTCGACCCGGCCGCCGCCCAGCGCGTGCTGACCAAAGCGCTAGACGACAACCCGTTCCTGCTACGCCCGGCCGGTGGCGTCACACCGGCGCACTTGCGGCCCGCAGCGGCTCAGGCCGAGGCGGCCGCCGCGTTCCTGGCTCGCTCGTACTCCGACGGCACCGCCCTGCTGTTGGCCGTGCAAACCTTGATCGACGACGTGGTCTGGGGGGATGAGGAACGCACCGAAGATGCCGAGCGCGCCTGGCAGCAACTCGGCGAGCACCTTGGCCTGACCAGCACTCGCCCGGAAAGAATGTATGCCACCGGCCCGGACAACCTCTGGGTGCTCAGCGACCAATGCCATGCCGTCATTGAACTCAAGACCGGTCGAGGCACTTCGACGATAAGCAAGCACGATCTTGATCAGTTGGGCGGCAGCGTCCGCTGGGGCTGCAAGCTCCACCCCCAAGTCGCCGCACTGCCTGTGATCGTGCACCCCAGCAGGCAACTCCACCGCCAGGCCAACGCCGTCGACGGCATGTGTGTCATCACCCCCGACACCTGGCAGTTGCTGGCCGACGCCGTCCGAGCCTGGGCCGAAGCTCTCACAACCGGACATGAACGGTGGAGCGACCCGCACGCGGTGCGCGAGCAACTGGCCCACCACAAACTGACCGGCCGAAAGCTCTTCACCACCTACAGCCAGCCGCCACTAACCGCCGACGCCCAAGCAACTACGTCGGAACAGGACTCCCCTCGGGCAGATGCCCCCTAGGGTGGACGCTGGCGGAGGAGGCTCACCGATGGTCGATGACCACGTTGGCGACGGCCGGACCGCAAAGGAGCAGCTGACCGCGCTCGGCATCAGCTTGCAGCCCTGCCCCGCATGGTGCACCGGCGACCACTTCGGTGACGACGTCGTCCTTGACCGTACGGACGGCTTCCACCACACCACCGACGACAGCGAGATCAAGGGCCTGAATCGGCTATTCGCCGACGACCCGGACGTCCAGAGCGTGCAGGTGCGACTGACGTCGTGGGTGAACACCCTCGACGCCGCGGATCGCCAGCCGGCGCGGGTGAGCCTTACCATCGATCGAGCCGTCGAAGAAGTCGAGTTGTCGCCGCAGCAGGCGCGGGAGATCGCAGCTGAGCTCGTCAGACTCGCGGAGATCGCCGAAGCCGACTGATAGTCGGCCGTCGGACCCAGCCGGTCGGACGAGTCTCTGTTCACGATCGGTGACCGTGGTAAGGACAAGGCTGCTTGGCCGGAGATCCCTGTACACCCTGTTGACGGGCTCACGGGTATTGGAGAGCCTCGGTGGATGGGTGTGATGAAGTCACGCATCGAGAAGATCTACCGCAACCACCGAACTGGGCGATTTCCCAACGACACCAAAGGCAGCGGCGGAAAGTGCAGCGCACATTCCGCCGGCAGTTCGTTCCCCTGCGACGAAGACGGGGTCCACGATGTCCTGCTGCGCGAAGAGGACGGCACGCCTGTGTGGTGGGCGGCGTGCGAGACCTGGGTTCGAAAGCATCCGGATGCGGTCAAGCACCTGGAGCGACACGGCTTTGTGGACGAGTGAGTAATCGGCGGCTCCGCATGCCACTCACCTCCCGTTGTAAACATGCTGCCGTACCAGTCACACCACTCGACTACATGCGAGCGGAAGTTCATGTCGGCAAGATCCTGACAGAAGTCTCTCGTTTCATGCCGCGAAGCGCCCCAAGTTGAAGCTCCTACTCAATCGGACCCGTCACCGGCATGTCAGTCATCGTCCGCGCCGCCGACCCCGCCGAAATGACCGCTGAGTTCAGGCTGTGAAGCACCGTGTCTTACGGCAGTAGCCGGCTCCTCTGGCAAGCTTTGCAGGTCGTCAAGAAGCTGGCCTGGGCACTTGAGCAGTTCCGGATTGCGTTCGAGGTAGCAGAGTTCACGCTGTGTCAGCTCTCGAACGATGAGCAGCTCTACATCCTTCAGAATCAGGATCGACCCGATCATTACTGCTGCGCGGCGCTCGTCCTTGAGAGCAGCGATCAGTCCTGTGGCGGCTGCGCACTTCTTCTCATCCACGGCGGCCTGCGGCTCATGCAAGGTTCGCAACTCAATTGCTCGTCGCACTTCATCGAGTAGTTCTTTGGTGACTTCTGAACTCGCGACCTGCTTGCCGCGCGTAAACAGCGTACGCAGCCAGGAGCCATGAATGGGTGACGACCACCCCCAGTCCTCCAAGCCATGCGCCGCGAGTAGATCCCGAACAGCGCGTTCAACGTCTGAAGAGCGCCGCCCATCTTCCAGATAGATCGTCACTGGAAGCCCTGCCGCCTCGCCGGTGGCGGCATGCAGCCCCAGTGCCACACGGAGACCGGCCTCAATCGGCGAACGTGCGAGATGGGCCATAGGTGGTCCGGCGTGATCTCGAGCCGCCAGGATCGCCAGTTGGTTAGCCCAGCCCTCCAGGGCACGCTGAGTTGAGGTGCCGGACGGTTCCGATGTAGGTGATGACGGTCGGACATCCGGTTCCAGGTCCGCTGAGATATGCCGTCGTTCCTGCTTACCTTGGCAGTGTACGCAGCGCGGTGCCTCAGGACGTGCCTCCAGGCGTGCTTCATACACCGGCCTGCCGCAGTCGACGCACCTGCCGTAAACACCTTCGTCGATGCGCTTGAGCGCTTCGATCACTGCGCGGCGCTGTGCGGTGGCCACGTTCAACATGGCCTGGGCGCGATCGGCGTCGGTCAGGTTGTCTCCTGCGGCGGCCGCCGAGTGCTCGCGGATGGCGACAGGGTCACCTTGGAGAACCCCGATCGCGCGGTCCAATTCTGCGAGCATGTCTTCTAGCCGCTCACGAGCGGTCGTATCGTCCATGAATTCCCTCGACATCCCCTGTTCGGTCCTCGGGTTGCCCCCTTCAGCATCGCACTCGGCGGCAAAGACGGAGGGTTTCGATGCCGAAGCAATTCGCCACGACTACCTCAATCGGCTCGCCGCGGCGTACGCGCAGACCGGAGGAAGGATGGTCTATCCGGTGCAGCGTCCGTCGCTCGCGCAAGCCGAAGGCTTAGCTCCGGGTGCTGCTCAGCAGCGCCTTCCGAAGGTCCTGATCTGGCCCCTGCTCGCCGCGCGGCCGGGTAGAGTCCGGTGACGAGCGGCGCGACCTATTCGGAGGGTCGCCCAGCCGCCCTGGTCCTATTAGGAGGGACACCGATGGCACTCAGCCGTCTCGCCCGCCACTTCGCGGCGGAGATCAAACACCACGACTGGATCGACGCCCCTTACCGGCTCGACGGAGCCGGCCACAGTCGCGACCTCGACACGAAGAAGTCGCAACAGGCTCTCGAGCCGGACGATGCCGAACGCGTCAAGGTGAACGTCATGTGGGTGACCGCACAAGTCCTCGGCCACGACGACCCCAACTTCGACATCGTCGAGTTCGCCCGCGCCTGCGGCATCCACCACCTGTCGGAGGGAACGCTGCGGTACGGAGCACGTCGCAACCCCGACGGCAGCTACATGGCGCCGCCCGAGCTGTAGCCACGAAGGTCTGAACGTCGGCCCGGCTCTGGCTCCAGATGTTCGCGAACGCCAACATCTGGAGCCAGAGGTCGCCGAGTCCGACTCGATAGCGCCTGATGGGCTCCCGAGGTTCCTCCAGGCTCGATGACATTGGCAAGGCCGTTCTAGCGCACGAGCAATGCGGCCCTGTCGATGAACCTGTCGATGGCCTGCCGAACCTCGCCCATGCGCTTATCCAGTTCCTCGAGGGTTGCCAGCGTATGAATGTCGGCAGCGAGTTCCATCGCCGCACTGGCAAGCCGTACAGCCTCATCATCGTCCGTGAGCAGGCGTACCAAGCAAAGCGCCTGCCACGCAGTGGCTCGACTCAGGTTCTGGACCGCTTTGGCCTCCGCGTACGCCTCCGGACTCGCGTCCGCCCGTCTCTTCGCCCCCCATCGTGCCCCCTGCTTGGTACGAAGATCTAGAACAGCGCCGGCGAAGGCGCTATAAGCCTTCATGCGCTCCTGGCGGAGCCGCTCTGTCCGCGTGAAGCTCTCGGTACGGGTGACCGTCCATCTCTGGAAGAGGAAGGTCGTGAGTGAGCCCAGAAGGGTTCCTGCGACAGCGATAAGTGCAGCGAAGACAACCTGCATGGCATCAGTTGAGCATCGCCATGCCCGATGGCAAAACCTTAACTTTGCTCCGTTGCTCCCACGCGCGACGGTCCAGACCCAGGTGAAGCGCACGATGCGGCCTGCCCGATGTCAGACGGCGATGAACAGTTGAGGCAATGCGGACAATTCGGTCCATCGTTCTTTGAGGGCTTTACGTCGCGCAGCTTCCTCTGCCACCTCAGCCTTTAGGCAGTCCCACGCCTTTTTGCTGTCGATTTCACTCATACACTCTTCTATCGAGTGGTGGTACATGTAGACGGCGGGAGCCTCGCAGGTGACGGCGTTGATCCTAAATGTGGACGCGTCGCGAGGGCCGCTTTCGTCGTCGTCCCAGATGTTGACGCGATCAAGCCACTTTGGCCGCTGATGCCCGTTGCTGCAGTACTTGCCCTGAATGGCGTCACCGGCCCACTCGGAATAGAATACTTCTTCAAACCACATGGGCTCATCAACGCGGTTGCGGTAGAGATTGTCTCCAATCTGCCAGATGACATGCAGGTGTTCGCCGTCGCTGTCGCACTTGTCCGGGTGATAGTTGACGTAGCCCCATGGAACACCGGCCAGGCTGCCATCAGCAGGGGATACCAGGCGACGCTCGCGGAGTTGCCGGAAGACTGACAGAGTCACTCGCTTGCCGGAGACGGTGAGGGTCTTCACCTCAACCGTGGCTGTGGTGACCTGCGCGTTGTGCGTGGTGAGCTTCTCGGCCACGGGGTTTCTCCTTCGCCCGGTACGTTGCTCTCGGTTTGTACACCTTCTGCCGTCAGCCCACCATCGGAAATCCCACGATACGCGTGGGCTTGTTGCGCTCGGGCGCCCTACCTCTGCGACCTCAGGCGCGGCATCCCGTTGAGATAGCCTCCGAAAACCGTTACATGGCACCGCCGTACTGCAGGGCCGCGGCCACTGACCGGCCGAACGCCCGCCGGTCGGCCACACGCCGGGCTTCTTCTTGTGCGGCGGTGAGCAGTTGTTCCGCTTTCGTCAGTGTGATCGTTGCGGTGCAGCCTCGCCGCCGCCTCGTACCCCCGCAGCAAGCGGTCGTGCGCGCACGGCCTCGATGTCATCGGGTGACGTTCCATCGGCGGCCGAGAAGGAAAGCGAGCAGGATGAGCGCCAGGGTGTACCCCCAACTCGTGCGATGTAGCCGGGAGCACTTCCGGCCGCGGCTGTAACTGCTGCTGGGCCGCGTTGACAACGGTTGTGATAGTCGGGATGTGGAGGCTCTCTCTCGACGGCCGCAGCTCCAGGCGCCGACGTATCCGGTCGTGACGGCCACCCCAGTGATGATGGCCCACGGCACCACTTGACCTATGGCCACATCGGCGACGCGGTCGGCGTACGACCCCCCTGGCATGTCCACTTTATTGGGGAACAGTGATAACCCCAGCAGAAGTTGCTGCGTCGGATAGGCCGTGATCATCGCAACGCACATGGTGATGACCGAACCGACCGCGATGCCTTTCAACAGGGCACTCCAGAAGGAGTACGGCCGCGGAAAGCGCAGGAAGGCTGCGATCACGAGTAAAAGCGCACCGCCGACCAACGTTGAGGCCCACGACCAAGCACCGTCGTCCTCCAGCACAGTGAGGCCGATCGCGAGTAGGACGGCAGTGAGGGCGGCCGGGTCTTCACGGGAGGTCTCACGGCGAGGATGTGACTCCACGATGCCACCGTGGTGATGCCCTAGCCACTCGCGCGGGCGATTTCGAATGGTCAGGTCATCCCGGCTTCATCACCGGGGACTCCACGTCGACGACATCTGACTCAAGGCCGACAGCGAGACCCAGCACTGGGCCTCTCAGAGGATTGAGATACGGGGGGCCAGCCCGCAGGCCACCGGCTCGGACGACGCTCTCGATCTCACGAGCCTTTGACGCACTCGTGCAGGTTAGGAATCGGTAACCGAGATGCTTCCGGATGTAGTCTCTGGTCAGTTGATCAAGGCTAAGGTGACCGCGGCCGAGGTCTGCCTGCTGTTCGGGAGTGAGGGTGGGGATGACCAAACGGTCGCAGATGTAGACGTTGAACTGGTCTCCTGACCGCCTTCCGGACGCGTGCGCTCGCAGCCGGGTCCATAACCCCTGAGGCTTCCGTGGCTGGCCGGGCTGAATCTCCAGTTGCTCTGGTCGCAGTTCTCGACCGCTCATGCCGGCGTAGAGGAGCATGTCTCCGTGCCACACGGTGTACACGCCGATAGCGATGTCAGGAACCAAGTCATTCGGCCAGTCGGAGAACTTGAAGAGCGGCCCCTCTTGTAGCACCTTCACCCGCATGAAGGTACAGCTTCCGCAAGGGTCGGAGCGTCTCAGGCGCAGGTGCTGTGCTGTGCTGTCCTTCGGGCCCGCCTACGGCCTGAAGGCGACGTAGCGGGAGCCCGGCAGAATATGTCGGTGTCGAAAGCTACTGTGCCCCTATGCCCACGGAGATGGCGTCCTACAAGGACCATCAACGACTTCTCACGGAGTTTGAGCCCTGTCGTTCGTGTAGCTGCACCCCAGAAAGCCCTTGTCCTGGGCCATGCCAACGTGACCCACTTGCCGATCGTAGAACCCTGGGGCTGTGCTCGGCGTGCATCCCACGTCACGTGGCCTTCGCACGCTTCCCCGGTTCGAAAAGGCATTCCGAGCGGCGTAACCAGCCGAGCCTGCAGCAGCTGAGGCAGATTCGCGGCTGGCGGTGCTTGATCTGTGAACGTGACGAGACTCTCGGCGTCGAAGACGATCGGTGGGGTGTTCCAGTTGTCCGCGTGGTTGACGTGTTCGACCACCCGGACGACCGCGGCGCATGGCTCGGATCGGTGTGCTACGTCCAGGACCTGACGTCGTCTCACCGGGTCTACGGTTGCTTGCCCACACTCGGCCGCGTTGCGCGCGGTACTCGGTACGGTTCCGTGCGCTGGCTGGAGCGGCTGAAGTACTACCGGGACAACCCCGTGCCGTACTCTCTCATCCCCGGTATCAAGCCCATGATCGAGGATCGGCGAGTGGCAACTCGACTCCAGGGCTGTGGCGTGGATATCACGGCCGCTGAGATCGCCTCGTTCCGGTCCGTTGCTGGCAGCGAGTGTCAGGTGTGCCACTTGAGTGCCGCCAAACGGTACCCCCGCCAGAAGGCGCCAGTCGGCCTTGATCACGACGACCGAGAGAAGCGTGCGCGGGGCTGGCTCTGTCAGGCATGCAACGGTGCGATGCAGTTTATGGATCTACCTGAGCCTGAGCAGCGTGACCGCTATTACGCGAATGCCCTCTGGCTGTTCCGGGACGCCGTTGGTGTACGGGGAGACGCCTGGTATAGGACGATGCCGTGGTATCAGGCGTTGGAGGACCGGCCCGCGTAGGTGAACGTTGTCGCGGGCCGCCGAACTGACAGGCAGGTTGCAGAGCTGAGTTGATCGAGCCGTGCTCGAGACCGCACAGGACACAACTCCTAGGCGTTCCCTAGGCCGAGTATCCCTCGGGCTACGTGCAAGCTGACCTCCTCGAACGTCTCCCATACGGGCCACCGTGACGGCGGGCTGCTCAGACGTCGCAGACCTCGTGCTCCATGAGCAGGAGATTGGTTCCGTCATGGTGCCGAATCTCAGGAATCTCTGACAGTTGCATCGCGTCGAGAACCCGAACGGCGAACGCTTCCGTGGCCAGCGTGCGGACATCCTCAGCTGTCGCCCACATCACCGCTTTCGCCTCCTCCGTCACCGTTGGTACGCCGGCGACAACGCGGCAGCGGAAGACGAGAGCGATGATCCCACGTGTCATGTTCTTGTACACGCCGGTGAGGACTGCTGCTTCGACCTCCAGTCCGGTCTCCTCCCGGACTTCCCGTACGAGGCCGGCCATGATGTCTTCGTCCCGCTCGAGTACACCGCCAGGTGCTTCCCAGTGGCCGTTGTCGCGCCGCTGAATGAGGAGAGCTCGACCGTGCTCGTCGAGGATCACGCCTGCGACGCTGACCGAGTGTCGACTGTCGTGGCCCACGTGACCCTCCTGGAATTAGTGACTGACTGACTAAACTCACGCTAGTACACGTCTGTACGAGTTGAGGAGTTGGCGTGGCCGATCTCATGCTTCCCGCGATCGACAGCGCCAGCGACAGGCCGGTGTTCAAGCAGATCGCAGATCACGTAAGGGATGCGATCAACTCGGGAAAGCTTGCTCCGGGCGACAAGGTACCGTCCGAGGCCCAACTGATCGAGCATTACGGCGTAGCGCGCATGACGGTTCGCAACGCCCTCCAACTGGTGCAGAGCGAAGGGCTGACCGTTGCAGAGCACGGGCGTGGCGTCTTCGTACGGAGGAATCCTCCGGTACGTCGCCTGGCCTCGGACCGTTTCGCCCGCCGTCACAGGGAGCAGGGCAAAGCCGCCTTCATCGCAGAGACAGAGGGCGCCGGGGGCAAACCTGCCGTTGACTCCATCCGCGTGACGGAGGAGGACGCCTCGGCAGATGTACAGAAGCGCTTGGGCCTTCAAGACGATGTGCGGGTGGTAGTAAGGTCCCGCCGATATCTGATCAATGGAAGACCTGTGGAAACGGCCACTTCTTACGTGCCGGCGGCCATCGCGCGGGACACGCAGATCGCTCAGCCAGACAGCGGCCCGGGCGGCATTTATGCCCGCCTGGAAGAGCTCGGGTATCGGCTGGACCACTTCGACGAAGAGATCCGGTCCCGCATGCCACTGCGTGATGAGATCACCGCGCTGAAACTGCCTCCTGGTGTCCCCGTGTTTCACCTCATCCGTACGGCATTTGCGCAGGACGGGCGTGCTGTAGAGGTGTGCGACACGGTCATGTCGAGCGACGCCTACGTTCTGTCGTACCAACTTCCTGCCCGATAACCCTTGAACTCCTCTATACGAGTGTGGATTATGTGAGAGACAACTCCTCTAGTCGTGTAGTTATGTGATCTCCGCCAGGTCTGGCGTGAGACATGTGACTCGACTCGTTGGATCGGAGCTCTCATGCAGGATCAGGCCCTCGCGCCTGTGATCTTAAGGATCTTCGCTCAAGCGCTGGCTGCCTCTGGCTTCACTGTCACTGAGACCAACACAGACCAACAGGTCAGCAGCGAAGGCGATGATCCCAAGTTCTACAGCGTGGCCAAGGCCGCGTCCCTTTTCGGGATTTCGCCGATGGGGCTCTATCGAGCGATTCACAGCGGCCGGTTTCCTGCCGTACGCGTGGGTGCGCGGCGCTACTTCATCCCGGCCGCTGCCATTCACGAGATGGCTGAGGCCGCCACGCTGAAGGGCCTGGTTGACGCTGCGGATTGGGTTGCAGGACCAAACCCCATCGTGGCCGATCCGCTCTCCTCGAACGCCGAGGTCGTCGCCTGATGCGCGCCATCTCCCCTGACACGCGAATGGCGGCCCCTCACCGCCAAGATCCGGGCCGCCCGCGTGTCCCCGACATCGCCGAGGACGAAAGGTACATGCCCATCATGGCACACATCGCCGTGACCATCCCCGTCCAGCGTACGGCTGAACTGCAGGAGCAGCCGGACCAGCGCCCGCCCTGCAAGCCGTGGTGCGTCGAGCACCTGCCGACCGATCTCGGCCCCGGGACGTGCGTGGCCGAGGACCAGAAGCCGGTCGCCGGCGAGGCGGTCGAGCTGACCTACCAGCCCGATGAAGGCGCCCGCATCAGCGTCTGGCGGGAGAGCTTCAAGTTGATCTCGCTCGACGACGCCGAGCGGCTCGCTCACGCGATGCTCGTCCAGATCTCCATCGCCCGCGGCACGCTGACCGGGGCGGTGTCGTGATGCAGAACCTCATCCTCGACATAGTCTGCTTGGCCGGACGAGCCGTCCGCCGGTCGATTAAGAACATCGTCCCCAGCGGGTACAGAGTCAGCGTCCGCAAGCCGATCATCCTGTGGGAGGCTGCGGCCGGCGACCAGCGGCCGTACTTCTGCCTGCTCATCTACCGGAGAAGCGACCCGTTCGCGGTCACGCTGCTCGTCCCCGACCACACGACCAACAAGGTCACCGAGGTCGTGTTCGACCGCGGGCTGGCCATCGAAGGCCTCGACCAGCCGGCCGGTGTCGGCGCCGTACGGATCGAGCCGCACCTCCTGGACCCCCTGTACTCCACATACACACTGCCCTTGACGCCTGGCGGCACCGAGTTCTTCGCCGAGCGGGCACCGCTGGAGGACTTCGTCCTCGACACCTGCGCGCTGGTGCCATCCGGCACCGAGCGCCCGCAGGTTACCGCCGCGCTGGATCGCTGGCTGGCGGGGGTGGCCCGGTGAACCTCCTCGACACGCTTCTGCCCATCGTGGGCGCGCTGGTCTGGCTGACTCTCCTGACCGTGGTCGTCGTCGCCTTCTACCGCCGTTTCTGCCCCTACAAGGTCGTCGGGCACAGCCCGTCCATGGGTTTGATCGGCGTCCGCTGGCGCGACGACCCCAAGCGCACCCACTGGCTCACACCCGCGCACCTCGCCCAGCAGAAGGGCCTGCACCGATGAGCGTCGAGAGCACCCTTCTCCAGATCGAGCAGGAAGCCCTCACGACCGAGCGGGCACGCCTCGCGGCTGCCGAGGACCTGCTTGACCTCGTGAACGCAGAGTTGGCTGCGATGCAGGAGGCAGTCAACCGCCTGTGAAGATCTCGATCTCAGCCCGTCCGGTACGACGCCGGCACCCCAGGGAGCAAGCCCTGGGCGGGCACGCGACACAGCCATCGGCCAGAGAACGGAGTAGAGCCGTGAGCACCAGCCACCCGGACGCCCCCGAGCGCAGTCACCCCCGCGCATTGTGGCGATCCAGGGACGAGCGAGAAGCCGCTAAGGCCGAGGCTCGCGCCAAGACCGCCCAGGCCGAGCTCGACGAACAACGGCTGCGCGCCCAGCGCGACACGGAGCAGATCGAAGCCGACCGCGAACGGGAGCGACTCCAGCGCGAGGCCGACGCCGAGCGGCAGCAGGACAAGCCGCTCAAGGACGACGCTCGTGGCACCGACCGCCTCACCTTCATCGCAGCCGGCATCGCCACCATCGTTGCCGGACAAGGCATGTGGCAATTCCTCGACCGGATCATCGGTGACGTGCCCTGGCCACTCCGGGCGCTGATGTTCGCCTTCCTGGAGATCGCCGTCGTCACTTCGGCGAAGCGCGCCAGGGCCAGCATGCGCAAGAACTTGTCCGCAGGCATCGACGGCGTTGCCGTGTGGATGTTCACCGCCGTATCGGCGGTGCTGGCTGCCATGGAGGCGCGCAGTCTGCCGGAGGGCGTGTTCCGGCTCGCGGCCCCGTTGGTCGCGGCGTGGCTGTGGGAGCGCGGCATGGCCATCGAACGCCACCGCATCCGCGGCACCTCAGGCATCAACTGGCGCCTCACTCCAGAGCGGATCCTCGTCCGCCTGGGCATCGCAGAGGCCACCGACCGAACCGCGTCCGAGGTGGACGCCCACCGCAGGCTCAAGCGAGTCGCCCTTGCCGTGAAGAAGCTGCATCAGCTGCGCAAGGCGAACTCCTCCGATCGGAAGATCGCTGCCGCACTGACTAAGCGGGACCGGTTCCTGGACCAGGCGGTGGAGCACACCGACCTGGCGCGGAACCCGCGGACGCAGGAGATGTTGCTCGACCTGGTGACGGCGCTCGGCGGGGCGGACAGCCTGTCGGATCTGCTCGACACGGCGATGGCGCCGTGGGCGAACCTCGACCATCCCGCGATCACCGGTAAGCGGCGGCTGAGCGAGGCTGCCCGACTGGCGGAGGAGACGCGTCGCCTCTCGGACGCGGTGCTGGCCCAGCGAGACCCGGAGGCGGCGGCGACGATCGAGATGCTCGCCTCGATGGTCGTTGGCCGGCGCATCCCGCCACCTGGGACCGACACCCGCGACGGGGTGGCGCCGTCGGTAGCGGATCTGGTGGCGGGCAGGGTGTCACTGCGTGCCGTCCCGCTGCCCCCGAACGACACCACGAGCGCCACCCAGAGCGACACCGGCACCGCTACCGGAGACCAGGTAGCGCCGGAGGTAGCGGACGAGGTGGCGGATCTCGACGCCGAGGAGATCCTCTGGCAGCTCCGTGAGGAGCCCGACGACGACATCGACGACACCGAGACCGCTACCACGAGCGCCACAGACGCGATGTGGCGCCACTGGCAACAGGCTGTCGCGAAAGGTGAGCTACCGACCGGTGCCGACCTCGCGCGTGAGGGCGGCTGCGTCGAGTCGTACGGGCGCAGAAAGCGCAACGAATGGCTCAGCCAGTTGGACGGGCGCACGCGCCGCCGTCTGCTCGGTGCAACTCGCCGCGAAAGGACTGCTTCATGAGCAGGAACACCTCCGGGCCGGGGTGGTCCGGCGACATGCTGGACCGGCCGGAGATGGTGCAGGCGTTCGCCGCCCAGCTTCGCCGGGTGCTGTCGGATCAGGCTGCGTTCGTGGCCCAGGTCCGGCGCGACGCCGAAGCCATGTGGAAGGAGAACCCCCCCGAGGGGTACAGCTCGTTCGAGGCGTGGTGGCGGCACAGCCGGGTCACGTCCCCGTTCGCTGAGATTCAGGAACTTCTGGAAACGGCGGCCAAGCGGACGTTCCGGTTGGCGGCGCGCTACGAGAAGCACCGGCACACGATCCCGGACGCTCGCCGGGCCGCTGTCGAGGCCAAGCAGCAGCAGGCGCTTCCGCCCGCCGAGCCCGAGCAGCAGGCCAGGCCGCCGCAGAAGCGCCGCACGAAGGCCGACCAAGACTTCCTGGAGATGATCCGGCAGGACAGGCCGGCATGAACGAGCCGATGAGTAGCAGTGAGCGGCGCGCTTACAACCAGCGCCTTTTCCGCTGGCAACGGTATGAGGCCGCTCTCGCCGGGGCCGGGAATCCTCAGTCGTGGGTCTACGTCATTGGCTGCGACGAGGTCCGCCTCGTCAAGATCGGAATCAGCAGCAACCTGCAGACTCGACTGGCCGCTATGCAGATCGGGTCCCCGGTCATCTTGCGGCTGCTCTGGGCGATTCCCGGCAGCATCGACGTGGAACTGGACCTTCACGAGTGCTTCCGTGAATACCGGAAGCACGGAGAGTGGTTCGACTTCGGCGACGAGAACCCGGTGGCGATGGTCGCCGGTGCGGCTGTTCTGCTCGGCCACTGGCGGCCACACGGCCTGGCCGAGGTGTCGCCTCGCCACGTCTCCTCGGAGGCATTCAGCGAGCCGGAGCTGGAATCGGTGGACGAGGAGATTCCCCGCGTTATCTTGCCTGATTCACTAGACGCGCCGACCACGCAAGTCGCCCCGCCTCCTCTGCCACCCGGCCCTCGACGTGCTGAGGAGACGCCTTGACTCGTCGAGCGCCTCGTGCGCAGTCCAGCGTGGGCAACAGGCGCCGGCACTGGGAAGTGCGGCGGGAGCAGAACGCCGCGCTCGGCGCGAAAGGTGTCGCCTACGCCTGGTCAGACCAGGCGAGAGCGACTGCTACCACTCAGGCCCGCCGCGGCGACCACAGCGGGTGGAGCAACCTCGTCGTGACGCTACAGACGTTCTGCTCGCGGTTCCCTGCGGCCGACACCCGGCGGGCAGCGAACCAGACCTACCACTGGGAGCGGAGGTTGGCGGTGCTGGAGGGCGCGAGCCCGAAGGCCGTCGCGTTGGCGTGGTGGGACCGGGCCCGCGTCGTGGCCGGCGACCAGGACGACGACGCGGGATGGAACGACCTGGCAATGACGCTCAGCAACTACTGCCAGCACTACAAGGCGTGATGTTCATGTTCATCTTCATCCGCCGAATCTGCCTCGCGCGCACATTATGCGGACGCGCGGACGCGGACGCGCGCGGACGCGTGCGCGCGAGGGTACCGGTCACTGTCCGTCGATGCATGGGGGGCGCGGATCATGGACGACGATGACGCGAATGTGGTGCGTTTCCAGCCACGAGGGGAGACCCCTTCCGTGCCGCTCCCGCCGCTGCCTCCCGAGCCTCAGCCGCGCATCCCTGTCTTCGCGGGCGTGACGCACACCGGCGAGGAGGACGGCGGCGGTGCCCCGGGTGTGTGGCCGAACCTGCTGTCCGTGGACGACATGCGGCCGCCTGTAGCGCTCTCCATGCCCGGCTTGCCGTCGGCCGCTTCCGGCCCGGACGATGGCGATGAGGAGGGCGCGTTCACGCCGCCCGCGCCGGAAGACCCCGACCATCCGACCGCGCGGGACATGCTCGCCGTCGCCATGGCGTTGATGACCGCGCTCGGTGTGGCCGCAGCGCAGGGCATGTGGCATCGGGCACGACGGCGTGCGGCACTCGCGGATGAGGCGCGGGCCCGTGCCGACAAGGCGGGCCACAAGGCCGCTGGCGGGCATGGACGGGGCGGGTCGAACGGCCACGGCCTACTGTCGGGCTCCCCTCCCGAGGGTTCGCGCCGGCGTCGCGGCGGGGGACGTGGCGGGCACGGAGGAGGCTCTGGACACGGAGGCCATAAGGATCCCAAGAGGCCGAAGGGGCGCCCGAAGGACCACTCCGGAGGGCACGGACTCGCGAAGAGTAGGAAAGATCACAAGAAGCCATACCGCGGCCTGCTGAAGGCGGGCAAGGGTGGCAAGACCGGTGGCCACGGAGACGCGTCCAAGCGGCGTAAGAAGCGCAGCAAGGGCGGACTCGGCTCCGACTCCTGTGTTCAGACCAGGCCGGACAGTAAGCCGCCGAAGCGGCCCAAAACGAAGACCGACGGCAAGACCACACCGGCCTCGAAGACGCCGAAGAAGCCTGGCGGAAAGCTGCGGTGGAAGGCACCCAAGGACAAGCGCGACGGCAAAGGCCCGAAGGGCTGGATGTCGGGCCGTCCGGGCGGCGGCAAGAAGGTGTCGAAGATCAAGCCTCCCAAGAAGCTGAAGTGGAAGAGTCCCAAGCGGCGTCCCGGGCCCGACGGCGACAAGGCCCTCGAAGCGCGGAAACGCTGGAGCCGCAAGAACACCCAGAGCCCCCATGTGAAGCGCCGTCGCCGCACGTCGTGGGCACGTCAGGCCTGGAAGGACGGCAGCCGGCGGGTGAAGCGCTGGCACCGCTCGGCGTTTCCCGGCTGGGGGCCGCCGCGCTGGTCATGGAAGCCACCCAAGCGCGCCGACGCTAGCGGGCGGTGGAGGCGCTGGTTCCGGCATGGTCGTCCTGACCCCGGTCGCGGAGGCACAACGCGGACTCGAGGCGCCGCTGGGACGCCTCCGCCACCTCCCGGGTGGGAGGACATGCGCCCGCCGCCCGGGGCGGACCGGACGGCCTGGGTCGACAAGACCGAGCGGGTCGATGAGCGGGTGCCGCAGCGGTACGAGCCCAATCCGCCGTCGCCGTCCCCAGTTCTGACTGGGCCACCCGCCGGAGGGCGGCCCGCGCTGGCGGCCGGTTCGCCATCCTCTCCGCCGTCAACCCCGACCCCGACGAACGGAGCCACCATGACCATGCCCAGCCGGGCGACCGCGCAGTACCGCGACGCCGAGCTGACGATCTTCGATGTGACCGACGCCGACGCCGACATGGCCGAGGAGATCCTGGCCGGGGTAGACGATGCCCGCGCCACCGCCCGGTCCTGCGAGCGGCTCTACTCGACCCTCGAGGAGTTGCACGCCAAGGTCGTCGAGCTGAAAGTCCCGGGCGTGCTGGAGCGGCTGGTGGTGCGGCTCATGGAGAAGACCGCCAGTGTGCGAGCCCGAGCCGTCTCGATCTCCGTGCACCTGCCCGCCGCCTCCGAAGCCATCTCGGTCGCCGGCGACAACGCCGCCGCGAGACACCGGCCGCTCGCCGACGTCACCCGCGACATGGGCCACGTCCGACCGGCCGAACGCGAATACCACCTCGACTAACAGCAGGAGGACCCATGTCAGAGCTGGAACCAGCAACCGGGCAGGCCGTCGAGGCCAGCGCCGGCGTGCTGGTGACGGTCGTCACGTACGTCATCGTCATCACCCAGCTGGCCATCGCCGGCGCCCGGCTGCGCTGGGTGGGCGAGAGCGTGCGCGCCACCTACCGCTACGTGGAGGGCTGCGCGCGCAGCACGGACCGTCTGGCCGAGCAGATGGCGTCGCTGACCGTCGACCGGGACACCGTCGGCGAGCACCACCAGGCCGCCACCGTCATGCGGATGGTGCTCGGCTACGCCGAGGCGATGGCGGTCGAAGCCGAAGAACTCGGCTCGCTGTTCACCGAAGCCTCAGCCGCTCACCAGGCCGACTACGGCCCGGTCGCCGATACGGCCCGCGCCATGCCCGTGCCGATGGCCGACGCGAGCTTCTACTCCAACCGCTGATCTGAGAGGGGAGACGACCGTGGCGAAGACGCCGTCGCCTCTGGCGGCCGTGGAAGTAGCGCTCCCGGAGGGCTGGCTCGCGCTGCACCGGGCGCGGCTGCGCGTCGCCGTCGCACAGAGCATGACAGGGCGACTCGCGACCCTCGCTGGGGCCGCCGCAGCGGGCGTCGGCCTGTTCACTGGCGACTACACGGGTGCCTCCTTGCTGGCGGACGCGGCGCTTACCCTGGCCGGGCTGGGCACGCTACGAGTCTGGAAGCCGGAAGGCCACCAGCGGGCGACCGCCAGTGTGCTGTACCTGATGCCGGGCGCCAGCCTGGCGGCCCTGCTGGTCGCCGAGCGGATCGTGCCCGGCATCCACTGGGGTGAGGCCGCGGCCCTTGCCGTGTGGACCGTTGGGACGTGGGTGACGCGGCCCGCCGAGGTCGCCCGCCGCATGCTGGCCCCGCCGCCCTCGTACGCTCTGGCGCCCGTCGAGGAGCCCAAGCCGCAGGTGGTGTGCGACCACCCAGTCGCTGGCTGGTGGGCCCACAACGTGGCCGTCGAGGGCGGTGCCGGGCCCCGCACTGCGCTCAATCACATCGAGCGGACCGGCGAGCAAGCGATGCGGGCGATCATCTGCTCGACCGTGCCCGGCCAGCCTGTACCGGACATCTCGAAGAAGCGCCTATCGGCGCTGATGAATGTGCCCGAGAACGACATCACGATCGGTCCGGTGCCCGGCTGCGGCTCCGCCTACCAGTTCATCACCGTCGGCCAGCCAGACGAGGACCGAACCCCCGCCACCGTGTGGGCCGACAAGATCGCACCCAAGGCCATGCCCGGGACCGTACTGACCAGCGTGCGCAGCGGCCGGCCCCCCGTCCCGGACGAGGAGGACTGACCGATGAGTGCACTCACGCTGGCCAACAGCGACGAGATCGTCGAGCTGATGCTCGAAGCTCCGCCCGGCCAGGTCATCAAGGTCAACCACGATGCGCTCTGCTCAGCGCTCGGAGTGGAAGATGATCCAGGCCGGGTCGTCGTCGAGATCCACGGCCGCCGCGCCATCGTCACCGTCTACCCGGCCAACCCGCTCGCGGTGATGCCGCCGCCCACCGTGGCCGACATGATGATGGACAGGCACGGCCGGATCGTGGTCGGGCGCTACCACAACGGCAGGCCGGCCAGGCGCCGCCTGTTCGATCCGCGCTCCGGGTCTGCCCAGCGAGCTTTCGTGCTGGGCACGACCGGCGCCGGTAAGTCCCGCGTCGTTCAGTACGTCCTGGCCTGCGAGAAGCGCAACCGGATCGTCTCCTGGTACGGGGACCTGAAGAGCGGCCAGAGCGCCCCAGAGGCTGCGGACAACGTCGACTTCTACGCCACGACGCAGGAGGGGGTCGTCCTCATACTGCGGGCGGCCGTCGCCGTCGCCCAGGCGCGACAGCGCCGATACGCGGCGCTGGGGCGCAACGCCTTCCTCCTCGGAGACCCAGACCCGCTGCTCTCCGTACGCATCAGCGAGGCCAACCGGCTGCTGGAGCTGGGCGCACCGTATCGCGACGAAGGCACCTACCTGGTCAAGGAGCTCGGCCGGACGGGACGTTCGGTCGGCGTTGGTATCGAGCTGGAGGCCCAAGCCTCCCACCTGGA
The DNA here is from genome assembly GCF_005889725.1 of Nonomuraea zeae. Taxonomy (GTDB): domain Bacteria; phylum Actinomycetota; class Actinomycetes; order Streptosporangiales; family Streptosporangiaceae; genus Nonomuraea; species Nonomuraea zeae. The sequence continues at coordinate 30,194 of NZ_VCKX01000002.1, read as the reverse complement.
AGAACTCGGCGGTTCGGACACGCTGCGCGCCATGCTGAAGGAGGGCGAGGTCGTTCTGCTCAGGTGGTCGTCTCAGATCATGGCCCAACTGGTCGGCGACGGCCTGTTGTCCGCTGCGCAGGAGTTGCCGCTCATCCGCAAGCAGTTCAAGCCTCGTGCGCTGCGCTCCCAGTTCGACCGGCACACCGACGACGATGACGACGTCTGTGACACGCAGGGCACCGCTTACCTCCTGTCCGGCCCGCACCCGACCAGCATGATGCGGCACTGGCGGATCGGCTCCATCGAGCCGCTGCCTGGCCTGGACCCCGAGATTCTGGCCCTATACGGGCCAGGCAAGCCGCCCGAGTTGGAGAAGACCTCCCGGGATGCGGCCGGCCCGGCATGCGCCGCCCGGCACGACCCGGCAGCCATGGCGGCCCTGTGCTCCGCGCTGCAGAACGAGTACGCCGAAAAGACGCAGGCGGGGCGAGGCAGCTCCACGGGCCGCGGCAAAGGCGCAGGGCAGGCGCGACTGCAAGACCGGGTCCTCGCCGCCCTGGCCACCTCAGACCAGCCGCTGACCCCCGAGGAGTGCCTCGACATCGTCAACCAGGACGGCGGCCGCCAGATCAAGACCACCGGTTCCGTACGCAACGAACTCGGCCAGCTTGCCGACAACGGCGACGTCGTCCGCGCGGGCCGCAACCTGTACACCCTCAACCAGTGAGGACACCCTCATGCGAGCCATCGCCCTGATCTTCATCCTGGCCGTCGGCGGCAACGCGCTCACCATCACGCCCGCCCTGGCTGTGCTGCTTGTGGCCGTCGGCGTCTTGCTCGCCGTACTCGCCTGCGCCGTCATTGTCGGCGTCGTCCGCCTGGCCGGCGTCCGGCCGGGTCGCCTGCTCAACCGGAACGGGGGCGGGCATGGCCAGAGCCATTCCGACCGCTGAGGGTCCCGGCGCGCTGGCGTGGCTGAACGATGGGCTGTGTGCGCAAACCGACCCGGAGGCGTTCTTCCCCGAGAAGGGCGGCAGCGCCGCCGCCGCCAAGCAGGTGTGCCGAGGGTGCGATGTCCGAGCGGCATGTCTGGCGTACGCGCTCGAGCACAACGAGCGGTTCGGCGTGTGGGGCGGTCTGTCCGGACGTGAACGCAACCGCCTCGTCGCCCGGCTGCGGTGAAGGGACGTGACATGTGCCGATCCCAGGCCGAAGGTGGCAGACGGTGCGCCGGCCATAGCAGCAGCCGTGCCGCGCAGGCCGCTCGGCAGCGCTTGTGCCGGGCTCGCAAGGCTCTAGAGACCACTAAAGCTGTCGGCGACCAGGATGCACTTGCTGTCGCCAGGCAACGCGTTGACGATGCCAAGCAGGCCGCCACGTCCCTGAAGCAGACCGAGCACGACAGCCCAGCCAGGAGCAGCGCCATGAGCGAGATTCCCACCGAGACCGCCACGTCGGCCGCCGCCAACCTGGGCATCTCCGTCGGCACCCTGTACCGGTGGCTCGCCAACGGCAAGATCCGGGAGCACGGCGTCACCGGCAAGAAGGTTGACGGACGCTGGGTCATCATGCTCATCGAGGACGCCGAACCCGCCACGCACGAGACGGTGGCAGCCCGCATCCGCGAGATCTACCCCACCATCGCCCGCATTGACGCGTGGGGCCGACCAGACTGGTGCAGCCTCACCGATCTGCGCAAACATCTCACGGACTACCCGCGGCAGCTCGTAGACGAGACGCTCGTCCGGATGGAGCGCACCCCAGACGTCAACATCGTCCCCGAGGCCAACCAGAAGACGCTCACCGAGGAGGACTGGGAGGCTGCGGTCTCGCTGGGAGGCCAGCGTAAGCATCTCTTCTGCATCGTCCAGTTCAACGACTAGGACGCAGCCGGCGACGGGGAAGCGACGCCGGGCCCCAACCTCCGAAAGGAAACCGACATGCATACACCGTCCCGGCCGCCCTACGGCCAGAGGACTACCTGCTCGCCGCCGCTGTGCTGCTACTCGGGCCTGATCGTGGTTATCAGCCCGCCGCATTCGGGTGGGTGCTGACCGACGTCGGCTGATGGTCGTAGGTCGTACCGGTCACCACCATGCTGCCTGCGGCCAACTTCGTCTACGAGCTGCTGCTGGTGCGCCGCATCGTCAAGGTGTCGGCGGCCGTGACCGCAGACGACGTCGCACTATTCATCGCCGCCATGGTCATAAACAAGGTGGAGGTGTACCTGGCGTCTTGAACACTCTTGAGCACTCTGTCCGCAGGGACGTACCTGTCATGCCTCGAAAGAGGATCACCATGCCGCCTTTACCCGGGCGGTCCCGACTATGGCGATCAACGGAGGTGTCCCGCCACGATGGGAGGCCACCCTCACCGCACCCGGGGATCGCAACAGTTCCACATCGGATCAGAAGAAGGGGACATGATGCACACTCCGATACCCAGACCCGAGCAGATCGACAACATCGACCCGATCACCTGGCGGGTCATCCCATCCGAGTCGAACCCTGACCGGCATGAGCACGGCGGGTGGGCAATTGCGGCCGGCCACGGCGAAGAATACGACCTCTACATCGAAGTCGCCGACGCTGCGTACCCGCGCGAGGTCGCCGAGTTCATGGTCGCAGCAGTGCAGGCGCACGCGGGCAGGCTACGACTCAGCGCCGTCTTGGAGAACGTGCAGAGTGAACGTAAGCGCCTCCGCGAGAGCAAGGCGGTGACTCCGTACCAACTGGAGACGTTCCGTCTCAGAGCGATGATGGCGAAGGTGGGCCAGCTTGCAGCCGAGTTGGAGCCGCGCGAGTCCGACAAGCAGCATGACGAGATCTACGGGCTCGTCACCCAGGTGGCCGCTCTCGCAGTGACCTGGTTGGAAGACATGCACGCCAACTACGGCATGCCAACCGAGTCACTCTAGCGGGGGCTGTGACTGCATCTCAGCCGCGACGACCGCCAGGTGGTGAGAGATCGAGTACGCCCGCCATTGGCGTGCCTGATCGGCATCGGCGTTGTGGCATGCCAGCATCGCAAAGCACTGGTCGCCCCACGAGAACGCTGGTCCATAGGAACGCCAGTAGCGGGACTCGACCAAGCTCTGGCACATGTCGGTGAAGACGTTGCCTGCCCCAGTCTTTGCTCGCAGTCTGCGACACAGGATCCAGGAGCGGGCGGCCGTGTAGTGAAGACTGGAAGTGGCCCGGGTCTTGGGCGGAGATGAGGCCGGGTTGCTGATGACGTAGTCGCCGTAATAAGCGCCAGGCCATCGCTCCCGGATCTTAGCCCACAGCGGCACCTCCAGCCTGGCCACTACTGTGATCTTTGTCATCGAGGCGTCTCTGACGAACGCTGGCGGTGGGAAGGATCCTGCGGCAACAGTGATCGATTTCCAGGGGTGCGCGTCAAGGTTTGCCATCGGCCAAGAGATCGCAGTGAACGCGTCCGAAATAGCGTCGGGAGCAGCTTCAACGAAGCCCCAGTCGATCACTACGTCAGTGCGTTCCGCAGGTTGGTCTACCACCTGGAGCTGCCCGAAGATCGCCCCCGCGTCCTGCAGATTACCTGCGTACGGCTGGCTGATGCGTAGGCATACGCCCATGTGATGGGTGGCGGCGATGTGCTGCACGGCATCAAGTTCATCGGGGTCATCGTCGATGTGCATCACGGGGCGGAATGGGCAGTCGGCCGCAAGTTTGCGGCCGAGCAGGCGCAGCAACCTCTGGGCAGTGGGTCGACCGAATCGGTCGGCGACGCGGCGCGTGTCGATCGCGATGTTGATAGTCCCCAGTTCCGCGCTCTGGATCCCTCTAGCAAAACGGTCAGCGATTATCTCCAGATCTTCGTATCCGTCTTCTGGCATGACTTCGATGATTGGCTGAAGACAGCCTCGGACTTGTTGAGTGGCGTTTTTCAGTGCCTGGAAGCCGCCGTAACTGCCTTGCAGTATCGGTACATACACCGTCATGGCCGGGTTCTCCGTGCGGTTGGTGAACCTCATGACCGGTGGAGCGGCCTTCCCTCGCCTACCGGCAGGCCGCATGCCCGGTGCCCTGACGGTCCAGTACAGCGACATGCCCGTCAATATCCCCGCAGGTTAGATAGTGCGTGGACCTGAAGCAATGCTGCTGATGCTTTACATCCCGAGGACCAGGAGAAGGCCGGAGAGGCGCTCAGAAATCTGGTCAGAGAACTCGCCTCGACACCCCAAGACAACTTGACGCGTGGTAGACAACCCGGCTTCTCTTCGACCAGCACCAGGACACGATGAAACCCCCGCCCGCCTCGTAACAGGCGAGCGGGGGCTGAGGTCCGCAAGTTGGACGTAGCAGGAGTCGGGACGCAGGCCTCGGTCGTCCGGGCGGCGAAGCCTCCGCAAGATGTCAGCCGTGTGCGCTACGTTCGACGCCGTGACGTTCGCTGACGTGACCGCCTCCGCAGTAATCGCCGCCGTGGCTGAGTTCAAGCGGTTGGGTCGTGAAAAGTTCCTCGAGTCAGCGGGGTTCGGCCCCGCCACGGCCTACTACCTTGAACTGGACGGGGAGCTGTACGACTCCAAGGCCATCTTCGGGTACGCGCACGGAGTGAGTGGAGATCGTGTATGGAGGTCGGACGACTTCTCGGGGGGAGACCAAACCGTCGCCAGGCATCTCCGCGAACTCGGATTCACAGTTCGTTATCTCCGCAACCCGAACTGGACTCGCGATGAAATCGTCCTCGCGTGCGCGGCGGCCGAGGCGAACAAGTGGAAGACGTTAGCCCAAGAGAGCCGGCGAGCGATTAAACTGTCTCAACTGCTGCAGAGTCCGGCGATTCATCCGCTCGAAGGACGTCGTGCGGACTTCCGCAATCCGGCCGGGATCGAGCGCAAGGTGTCGGACATCATCACGTGCCATCCGGACTACAAGGGCAAGCGGACCAACGGCAACCGCCTTGACGGCGAGGTACTGGCAGACTTCCTCGAACGACCAGCCGAGATGCGCGCCCTCGCCGAGACGATAAAGACCACGTTGCTACTCTGGGACGAAAGCGGGGCCGCCCTTCCAGACCCAGACCTTTCGGACGATATGGGCATTGAAGAGGGTGGCGTCCTTCTCAAGATGCACCTGCGACGCGAACGAGACCCGAAGCTGAAGCGAAAGAAGATCGCTGAAGCCAAGAGAGATGGTGTGGCGATCGCATGCGAGGCATGCGGCTTCGACTTCTACCGCACCTATGGCGCAAGAGGGCTGGACTACATCGAATGCCACCATCGAACGCCTCTCAGCGTTACCGGAAAGACCCGAACACGATCTCAAGATCTTGCTCTCATATGCTCCAACTGCCATCGAATGATCCATCGAACGGCGCGATGGCTGACGGTGGCCGACCTACGGACATTGGTCGAAGCCCAACGAGCCACGGAAAGGTGAACAGGAGATCGCCGGCAGCGCAATGTCATGGCGCCTCGTACCGTAACGCCCCCAGCGAGAACGTGACAGCGCCCATCCGGGCGGAAAGGGAAGCACAAGATGCCGCTATCCGAGGGTTGGCGTGATCAGTACGAGCGCATGCTCCGGAGCCACGCTCGGCTCGCCGAGACCGCAGCCCCCTCACCTCTTGATGCCGCCGAGGCGCGCGACCGGCTCTACCACTTCTTCCAAGACGCCTACCATCTCAAGGACTGGCTGAAGAACGACCAGGCCGCAGGCCTCGATGCTGTCACCAACCAGGCCCTGGAACGGCATATCACCGCGACCCCGGCCCTGGCCATGTGCGCGGACCTGTGCAACGGCACCAAACACCTCACCCTCAGAGACGGACGCATCCCTGGCAGTCCTGCCGTTTTCACCAGCCAAGACATCGACGTCGCCTTCACGCCCGATACCTGCCCTGCCGACCCTGCCGTCCCTCTCAGGTTGAGGATGATCCCACGCTCCAGCATCCTGGTCGGCCACACCTGGGTAGCGTCGTCGAACGATCAACGATACGACGTCTTCGTACTGGCCAATGGAGTGGTGGCCGCGTGGAATGACTGGCTGGACAGGCAAGGCATCACACCCTGAACCACGGGAGTCATACTTTCACTACGACACGGAATGAACGTGTCCAGGGTCTTCGGGTGACGGTTCCGGCATACGCCGCTCGCGCATCTCAGCCTTCAGCGGCAAGAAGGCTCTCATTTGATCGACGAACGGGCGAACCTGGCCACGCCCCTTGAGGATGAGACCCAGATCCTCCAAGGTGTTCACGTCGCGGCTCACCGTCCTTCGCGTCTTGCCCGCGTACTCCCGGGCGAGTCGGGGCGTTAGTTCCGGAATCTTGCTGATGTTGGTCCATTCGCCGATGGGGAGGTCCAGCACCAGATGCCGCTGGCGCACACTGGCAGCAGTGTGCCCATCGGGTACTGAATCGTGGACGAAGTTCACCCAGGCCACCAGCAGCTGTTGCGCTTGGATCATCTTGACCTGCTCCCGCAGTTCGTCTGCGAAGCCCTGCAGCGCATAGAACAGAAATCCTGTCGGCCCGTGGAGGATGGTGCTGCTCTCCTCGAGCACCTGGTAGTAGCGGGTTCGTGTCCGCATGTAGAAGTTCGCCGGCAGATGCGCGGCGAGATTGGGCACCCCCGCGTGCAGGAGTAGTTGATACTCCACCAAGCGAGCGGTCCGTCCATTCCCGTCCCAGAACGGGTGGATCCAGGCGATGTAGAGGTGAGCGAGGAATGCCGACAGTATCGCGGCCGGCTGCTGTAATTCAGGGCCGGCGACTTTGGATATCACACGGAGCCACCTGCACAGCTGATCGAGGAGGTCTTCGCAGTCTCCAGGCGGCGCCCCTCGATAATTGCCGACGAGCACGTTCTCGGTTCGGATCTCGCCTGGCTTCACACGCTCGGCGCCCGGCACGTCGCGCATGACGAGTCGGTTGAGCTCCTTGATGCGATCCGTGGTCAGAGCGAGCGACCTGTTGCCGCGAAGATCGGATTCGATGAGGTCGTATGCGTCAACGATGTTGTCGACCTCTTGTCCGAGGTACTCGAGGGATGGCGGCAGGTCCAGTTCCTGTCGTACCCGTCGGAGCACCTCCCCCTCCGAGAGGGTGTTGCCCTCGATGCGGGTCGTCGCGTGGGCGCTCTTGCTCAAGAAGATCTGGTTGAGGTCGTGGGCCAGTTGCGGCTGCAGGGGCGCTCCTGCGATGTGGGCGACCTTGGAGACCACCTCTCCCAGGAGCATCCACGTACGGTAGTCGAGCTGCTCCCGAGGGTCGAAGTCGAACGCTATCCAAGGGTGGGACCGCACGGTATGTCTCGTCATGTGTCCAATCCTACTTGACGTATATCAGCAGGTAAAAGGCACTCTTAGTGATCGTTACCTGTTGTTATGACTCAGTCAATGTCCACACCTGTGTCCAGCTTGGTGTCTAATGGATCGGTAACGGAGGCGGTAGGTAAGTCGAGATCAGTTTCATGTGAGACAAGGAGAGGCCTCATGGCCGATGCTCCAGGGGAGCTCATCCTCTACACGACGGAGGACGGACGCAGTCAGGTCCAGATGCGTGCAGTGGAGGGCACGGTATGGCTGTCACAGAGTGAGATGGCGGAGCTCTTCAGCGTCACGCCGCAGAACATCGGGCAGCACATCCACAACATCTACGAGGACGGCGAACTGGCGGAGGACGCAACTGGAAAGGATTTCTTTCTAGTTCGGCAGGAGGGCGACCGTCTGGTCCGTCGCACCGTCGGCTGCTACAACCTCGAGGTCATCCTTGCCGTCGGATACCGCGTGCGTTCTCCCAGGGGTACGCAGTTTCGGCAGTGGGCCACCACGACGCTGCGCGAGTACCTCGTCAAGGGATTCGTGATGGACGACGAGCGGCTCAAGGACCCCAAGGGGGTCGACTACTTCGACGAGCTGCTCGCGCGCATCAGGGACATCCGCGCCTCGGAGAAGCGCTTCTACCTCAAGGTGCGCGACATCTTCAGCACCAGCGTGGACTACGACTCGAAGTCGCCCGTCGCCAGCACGTTCTTCGCGACCATCCAGAACAAGCTGGTGTACGCGGTCACTGGCCACACTGCGGCCGAGCTGATCGTGGCCAGGGCCGACCCCGACAAGCCCAACATGGGCCTCTCGTGCTGGAAGGGCGAGAAGGTGCGCAAGGCGGACGTCAGCGTCTCCAAGAACTACCTCGACCACGACGAGATGGAGATGCTCAACATCCTGACGACGCAGTTCCTCGACTACGCGGAACTGCAGGCCCGCAGGCGCAAGACCATGACCATGGCGGAGTGGGCCAGCCAGACGGACCGCTTCATCGAGATGAACGACTTCGAGGTCCTGAACGGGGCCGGCAAGGTGTCCCACGAGGCCATGCTCGCCAGCACCGGCCAGATGTTCGCCGTGTTCGACGCCCGTCGTAAGGAGATCGCCGCCGCGCTCGCGGAAGCGGAACACGAGGCGGAGACCTCGCGCCTGCTGCGGGAAGCCGTCGCGACCGGCATCTCGGTGGACGACTTGAAGGCCATCGAGCAGGACGTCCGGTCGTTGCGGGACCAGTCCAAGCAGCAGCCCTGACGGTCCATCCGTTCCTGAGGTCGGAGGGGGCTTTCAGGAGCTGAATGGCGTACGGCCAGAGACAAGCGATCCGCTCCTTCGCGCGCAGGAGGAGCGGATCACTCGGTTCAGCAGCAGCCTGAGAAGATCGGAATTGCCGACTGTGCCCCGCACAGGCTGTCAGTGATCGCCGCTAAAGTGCGGCTCGCACCACCCTTCGTCCCCCCGCTCGCGTATGCCGACCGCGCTGGCCGGCGTCGTCTCGAAGGAGCGCTCTCGTGGCGTTGCAGTGCCTGTACCAGAACAGTGCCAGCGAACTCGCCGCCGCCCTCGCCGATGGAGGCTTCCCCGGTGAGCTCGCCAGGCGGTTCGAGGAGGTCCTGTGGCAGGAGCCGGGTGCCCCTGAGGTGCGCTCCTGGGCCGGCAGCATCCCCACGGTGGTGCAGCTTCTGCTGGAAGCGGGGCTCGGGGACGTGCAGGTGCTGCTGGAGCTGAAAGCTCCGATCACCGACGTGCGCATGGACATGGTGCTCGTCGGCGCGCACCCGAAGGACGAACGACGCATGTCGATCGTGGTGGTGGAGAACAAGCAGTGGTCCTGGGTGCAGCCCGACGGCGACATGGTCCGCATCAGCAGGGACGGCAAGCCGCAGCTGCACCCCGCGACGCAGGTCTGGGGCTACCGCCAGGTGCTCACCAGCTACGTGCCCTTGCTGCGCGACGCGACCATCAGCGGGATCGTGAACCTGCACAACGCCGAAGGCCGCTACGTCGAGACGATCAAGCCTCGTGCGCAGGGACTTGGCGACGAGATCGCGGGGTGGGTCACCCTGTTCGGCGGCGATCAGCGAGACGCGTTCAAGGAGACGCTGCTGCGACTGCTGTCGCCGAAGAAGGCGGCCGAGCACGCCCAGTTCCTGCTGGAGGCCCCGGTGACTTCGACCGAGGGGTTGATGACCAGGGTCGCCGACGCCGCGCACGGGCGACAGGTCTTCCCTCTGCTGGACGAGCAGCGGGAGGCCTACGACTACGTCAGGCGTCTGGTGGCCACGAGCAGGCGCGGCACCCGCAAGGAGGTCGTGCTCATCGTGGGCGGACCGGGAACCGGCAAGAGCGTGATCGCGGTCGAGTTGCTCGGCGCGTTCAACCGGCAGGGCGTGCGGGCCTTCCACGCCACCGGAAGCCGGTCCTTCACCCAGACGCTGTGGAGGTACGCCGGGCTGGCCGGCGATGAGCGCGGAGGCTTCACCTACTTCAACACCTTCGCCGACGCCACCCCCAACGACATCGACGTGCTCATCGCGGACGAGGCGCACCGTGTCCGCGAGACCTCCCGCAACCGCCGCGGCGACGACGACCTCCGCGAGCCGCCCCTTCAGGTGGACGAACTGATCGACGCCGCCCAAGTGCCGGTGTTCCTGCTCGACGAGCACCAGATCGTCCGCCGAGGGGAGGTGGGATCGGTCGAGATGATTCGCGACGCGGCCGAACGCCTCGGCTGCGACGTCCACCAGATCAACCTGCGGCACCAGTTCCGCTGCGGCGGGTCCCCGGCCTACGTCGACTGGGTCGGACGGCTGTTCGGGCTGCGCCCCGGCCAGGACCTGCCGGTCTGGCGGCCGGTCGAGGGATACGAGCTCTACGTCGCCCCGACACCCGCCGCCATGGAGGTCTTCCTCAACGAGCAGATGCGCAACAAGCACAAGGCCCGCATCGCGGCGGGCTTCTGCTGGCCCTGGAATCCGCCGAAGGACGACGGCGCCCTGCCGCTGGACGTCGAGATCGAGGAATGGCGGCGCCCATGGAACCTGCAGGCCAAGAAGCACCTGGGGCGCATTCCGCCCTGGCCCCTGTGGGCCACGGACCCGGGCGGGTACGGGCAGATCGGCTGCGTCTACAGCGCCCAGGGCTTCGAATACGACTACGCCGGCGTCATCGTCGGCCCTGACCTCGTCTGGCGGACGGACAGGTGGGTGGCCGAGCGGGTCCGTAACCAGGACGACGACCAGCGCGGCGCACGCAACTTCGACATGGTGGCCCGCAACACCTACCGGGTGCTGGCCACCCGCGGCATGCGCGGCACGGTGCTGTACGCCGTCGACCGGCCCACCAACCTGTGGTTGGCCAGCCTGAAGATCCCCTTGCTCGGCCTCGACGGCGTACCCATGACCAGCCCGTGAGGCGGGCCGGACACCGGAGCCTCAACAGGGGGCGGAAAAGCCCGCGAAATTGTCGGCGGCAGGTGGTACACCTTCCCTATGAGGCTGATCACTCCCTAGGAGTGCCCGCTGTCACTTCTGGCTTTCCCCCGGTCTGTATGGCCGGCAGGGCTCATGGAGCGCAGCCCCGCCCCGTCTAGCGCCCGCCCGCCACGGGCAACGCCGTTCACCCCCAAGGAGCGTGATTCATGCTCGTGATGTTGCAGCCAGCCTCTCTGAAGACCTCTTCGGTCGCCCGCCACTACGAGGACACCATCCACAATCACGTCGACCTCGCGGCGCACGCCGACCTGCTCAACGGTGGCGACCTGGCCCTTCTGCTGCGGCTCTACCCCTCCGGCGCCGCGCCGTTGTGGGGCGTCACCCCCGGCACCAACAACGTCAACGTCGGCAGGATCAGGAAGCTGCGCCGCGGCGACTACGTGTTCTTCTACGGCGACCACCACTTGTACTTGGGCGGGCTGGTCACCCACACCTTCCACAACGAGGCTCTCGCGGAGCGGCTGTGGGGCCGTGACCACAAGGAGCAGACGTGGGAGTACATGTATGCCCTGGACGAGGTGCGCGGCTGCCAGATTCCCATCGCCGAGGTGCGGGAGGCCCTGCCCACCGTGACCAGCCCGCGATGGTTCGTGCAGAACCCCACCGTGGTCGACGGCATCGGCGCCGACAACCTGATCAACCTCGCGCAGCTCGACATCAGCGCCGCGCCGCCCATCGGATCGGGCGAGCCGCCCACTGACGACGCGGTGGACATCCCGTCCTTCACCGGCGAACTCGAGCGTGAGGCCCTGCGCGCCGCGCGCGGGGAGCAGGAACGCCTCAAGCGGCACCTGCTGCCGGGCCAGACCGGCGTCTGCGCGCTGTGCGGCCGGACCCTTGACCGCGGGCTGCTGGTGGCCGCGCACATCAAGAAGCGCATGCACTGCTCCGACGACGAGCGCCGCGACCTGGCCAACGTCGCCATGCTCAACTGCATCCTCGGCTGTGACGCCCTCTACGAGAACGGCTACATCAGCGTCGGCACCGGCGGCGAGATCCTCACCAGCGGTGCCGCTGTCACCGGCCCCGGCGTGACCGAACACGTCAACATGTTCCTCAAGGGCCGCACCACGTCCTGGTGGACGCAGGAGCGTGAGAAGTACTTCGCTTGGCATCGCACCCGCACGTTCAAAGCCGACATCCCGTCGTAGATCGCATACTCGGCGAGCGGTCGCCGGCACCGCACTGCTCAGGTGTCGGAGCCGGCGACGTTGAGACCGCTAAGACGAGCGTGGGATGGCAGCAGCTACGAGCTGGTTCCATCTAGTAGCAGTTGGCCATGTTCGAGGGCCCAGTCGACCGCGGATTTGGAGCAGATCAGCCGCCTTTCCTTCGGCACAGGCAAGGGGCGCCTCCAGGTAACTGGGATCGGCCTCGAGGGCGTAGACCGCAGCGAAGACACGCTCCCGCTCAGGGTGCATCAAGTGCTCGCGCAAGCGCTGGGTTACACCCCCATCTCGGTATGCCTTGCCGAGCCAGCGTAGGTGGTCCGAAGCGTCGACGACCAAATACAAGGCCGTGAGAACGTCGGCGAGCCTCTCCAGGGTGGCTCGCCGGGACTTGACGCTGAGGTCCATAGGTTGTGGTAAACCGGCCTGAGCCAGCGGGCCCAGTGCGGCACGGGCACACACGAGGGAGTGGCCGGTGATGACGGGGCCCGCGATCGGCTCGGGGCAGCAGTCCGCCTTCACAGGTCCATCACCGCGAACGCCGCCTCACCCAGTGGTCCAGCCAGGTTTTCGGCGGCCTTCCGGATGTCCTTGATGTTCTTCGCGTGAATCATCTGGACTTCCGCAGGCTCAATGCTGGCTCCCGAAAGGATACGAGCGTTCACGGCATCCTCGATCAGCGTCTTGAGTGCGTTGGCCTGCTCGGCGGCGGCGTCGACGGCGACCTGAACTGCGCGTACTTGATTGATCAGGTCGGCTCGCAGGCGCGTCATCCGAGTGTGCTGGCTCTCGTACTGGTCGCGAGTGTAGGTGTCAGGTTCCAGGTCTTGCTCATCCCGACTGTTGTCGTCCTCGTCCGGTTGCTGGGCCGGGTCGTGGGAGCCCTTCTCGGGGCTGACGGGGAGCTTGGGAAAGAGGCTGTCGAACCATGTCTTGTCAGCCAGGACGCGGGGCTGAGGATGCCCCTGGGCATCAGGGGCGAGGAAGGTGCCAGAAGCCTCGCCGAGGACGCCGTCGACGTTGTCGGGCGCCTGGAGGATTGAACGAGCGAAGGAGAGCAGCAGCGCGGGGGTGACGTCCGGATGATCGGGCTTGTCGAAGGCACGGGTGAGCGCGGCGAGGGCGTTGCGGGGCGCGCGTCGCACGCCCTTGCGATTCTCGGCGACCTCGGATCCCTGTCCGGGGGTGATGAACTTCTCCGGAGCGTTGACCATTCCTGCGAGCAGGTGCTGACGCACCAGGATCACCCATGCGCGTTTGTCTCCCGCCTCGCAGTCGTTCAGCAGGGCGCGGAGACTGCGCCGGTCGAGACGCACTCCCTCCTGAACGTCGTTGCCATCGAATACGGCTCTCGCAGCTTGGAGATTGCCGGGATGGACGAACTGCTGACCCACGGCCGCCGCCCAGACCTCGGTGCGCCGTCGAACCTTTTGCCCGTCATTACCGTTGCCGACACTCCAGGGAGCTTCCATAAGTGCGTTTCTGACGATGGGCCAAGCGGCCCGTGCGACGATGCGCCCCAGGGCTTTGGTCAGCGGCCCTCGGGGGCACCTGTGGAAACATCAGCGCAGTGATGCACTGCACCGCCACGTCTCGCAACGCGTGGGTGGTCACCGGCTCCGTGGCGGGAAGGAGCGCATCGAGGGGCTCAAGTGGGCCTGATCCCAGGAGCGCGTCGGCGATGGCGACGGTGTCGAGCACTGCGTCGGGGTCTGAGCCGTTCTGAGCGACCTGATCGAGAAGCAGGTCGCCGAGCAAACCCGCGTCTTGATACCCCTTGACCACGCTGGACCACAGTGCCAGGCTGCGTTCCTCATCGACGAACGCCAGTTGTCCACGCAGATGATCGTGCACGTTGAGTTCGCGCAGAGACGCCTCAAGGTGTTCGGGTTCGGCCGCTCCGACCACCACCCGCACCGGGACCTGTGCGACGTGCTTGGCGCGCTCCGCCTGCCCGTCCTGGTCCCGGTCTGGCTCCGCGTACTCGGTGTTCAGTTTGGCGCTCAGGCGTCGCAGGATCTCCGCGTGTCCCCGCAGGAGTAGCCGTGGCTCTTCCTCCTCGTCTTCTAGGCGCAGGAGGGGCTGAGGGACGCCCGTGATCATGTGGTGGGATTCCAAGCCGAAGATCGTGAGAATGCTGTCTGCGCGGTTGTTGCCCGTGACTCGTACCGGGCGCCAGGCCTCCACAGGAGTACCGTCCAGGTCGGTCATCCGGATCAGTTGCAGCACGACGGTCGCGCGGTCCCGCTGTCCCTCCTGGACGAGCGATTCCTCCAGGTCATACGGGCGCAATCGCCCACGGGCCCGGAGCTGTTTGATGGCGTACCGCTGCACGGAGGCAGCGATCTCAACCGGCAGAGGCGCGGTTGCCAAGGCGGTAGTGGAGCGACCGGCCTCGTAGTGTGTCTCGATCCTGGGAAGAGGACGCCGCTCGTTGAGCATCGCCTCGGCACTCTTGTGGTCTGCTGTCGCGCGCTCGTGCGCTTGCTGGGCGGCGGCTAACGCGGCCTGGGCAGCGTCCTTCTCCACCGCTGATGCCGTGGTCACCGTTTTTCGAGTCGCGTCTCTGGCGCGCTCCAAGGCTACGGTCGCCCGCGCAAGACTAATCTCCGCCGCAACCAGCTTCTCCTGGCTCTCCATGGCTTCCGGTGTGGGCCGCACCCAACTAGTCCGGGTGCGGTCGTTCAACCACCAGGGAATAGAGCCGGCACCGTGGAACTCGAGGTTGAGAACGAGCATGGCCTGCGGAGTTCCCCGGCCTTCGACGTGATAGGCGGACGGCCGCAGGACACGCTTTCCAGAGCGAGGGAGTTCTACCACGCGCTTTGCCTCGCCAGAGCCGAGCGCTGGAGCCAGTCCGTGCTTGACTGCGGCTTCCGGCAATGGCACGAGGCCTTCGGCGGCGCAAGTGTCCGCGATCGCCTCATAAAGCTTGTCCGACCAATCGGCGTTGGTCGGGTAGGGATATGGGCCCAAGGGGCCCGGAGGATGAGGTGCCATGGCGCACCAGCTTTCCCCCAGCGTCATGCCGGGTGCGGTACCAACGTGCTCAGCTTGAGTGAGGCACGGCACGTACCCGGAACCACGCCGCCCTGCTCCGAAGGGCAGGCGAGTAGGGCCGCCGACACCCCGAGTAACCCCTGTGGGCTGCTAGTGGCGCGACCGTCTGCCAGTGGAACCGTCTGTCAGACATTCGCCTCGCGATCATCGTCCTCCATAGAGAACATCGCGAGCTGAAGTGTCTTAAATCCCTCCGCCGTCGGCGGCATGGGGGCAAGACGACCATCCTGGGCCACAGACGTGCTCTCCTACGATCCGAGATCGTCTACTCAATGTCAACAATCTGCTCTGTTCTGTAATCATGCAGATGTGCCTTTGGTGCGGTGCCAGCGCGCCGCCTGGTGTGTGTCGAAGATCTAGAAGATGTTCCTGGGTGCGTACCGCTTCAGCTTCCTGGGGAAGCTACTCCAGGCGTGCACGATGATCGCCCTGAGGGCTATCGAGTTCCTGCAGGGCGGTGTTTGCGGGTCGACAGCCGCCTCATCGCTCACTCTGCCATCTTGCACCAGGCATCGCTGTTCGCGCCCAGATGCGGCGGAACTGCGAACGCGTCGTAGAGGTTCGCGGCGAGCGGCAATGCATGCCAAAGGTCTTTTGCCTAAAGTGGATAAACACCTACATCAGCTCACGGCTCAACCCCGAAGTCGTCGCTCACCACGCTAACGAACCTCGATGGCAACATCGGCGACCCGCTCGGCCTCGACGTCTGCCTCCTCGGTTAAGGAGTGCTCATGTCCTACCTTCGGCAACTGGGCGACGGGCGATGGCAGGCCACCGTCCGCCTCCCCGGCGGCAAACGCCGCTCAGCCACCCACGACACGCGCAGCGAAGCTCGGCGCTGGAGCGACTTCACCCACGTCGCCGCGCGGCGTCTCGCCCATGCCGCCCCGCAGGCCAGGCGCACATGGAGCCCCGACAGGCTCACGATCTTCGTGCCCGTGGACCTGCTGACCATGGACACCGCCATGCGGCTCGAGCAAGCCCTGGACCGAGTGCTGGGCGAGCAGCAACCCCCTGGAGGCAGCTGATGCCCTACTACCGCAAGCTGAAGTCCGGCAAGTGGCAGGCGACCGTGTGGATGCCCAACGGCCGCCGCGTCACCCAGTCGAACAAGCTCAAGTCCGTCGTCAAGGACTGGGCACTCAAGCTTGAGGCCGAATACAAGAGCGGCCACCGGCGCGACCCCCGCGCCGGTGAGGTCAAGCTCGGCGAATGGCGGGAACGCCGCCGGCAGGCTTCAGCGCTGGAGTCGCCGACCCAGGCGAAGGTCGACTCGCTCTGGCGCACCCACTGCGAGCAGGTGTGGGCGAACTGGCCCATGACGGCGGTGACCCGCATGGAGGCACAAGCCTGGGTCAACAAGCTGAAGGGCACCAAGCGGGCCCGCCACCGGGGACGTGACGTCGTGGGCGACGACGAGGCGGTGCCATATCTGTCAGCGGCCACCATCCACGAGATCGTCGCAGTGATGAGCAGCCTGTACACGGCGGCGATGCGGGAGGATCCACCGCTGGTGGCCGTCAACCCGTTCGCCAAGCTGAAGCTGCCCCGCAACGAGGCACCGCCGATCGCGTTCTACGAACCGTCCGAGGCCGCCGCCCTCTATGACACCGTGGAGCGAATGTTCGGCCTGGCTTGCCGGACCCTTGTCGAGCTGGGCATGGACGTGGGGCTCAGGCCCGGCGAGATCTACGGGCTCCACACCAACCGCATCGACTGGCTACGCGGCCAGGTACAGGTGCACTACGTCATGACCCGGTACGGGCTGCGCGAGCACGGCAAGTCCAAGAAGTCCCGTCGCACCGTGCCGGTACCACCGGAGACGCTGGCCGCGATGAAGACCCTCATGGACGACCGTCAGCCGTGGGGCGAGTGCACCTGCCCGCGGGTGCTGGCCAACGGCGCTCGGCTGCCGGGTCGTGGCCCATGCCCGGGGCTGATGTTCCCGGCGGTCAAGGGCGGCCCGATCGACGACGGCGACTTCCGGACCCGGGTGTGGTGCGTCGCAGTGGAGGCGACCCGCATGTGCGGCAAGCGGCCACCGTCGAAGGAGTACTCGCTCGGGCTGCGCGCGGCCGGGTCGTGCGGGCTGGAGGTGTGCGACGATACGGCGCACCTGCTGCCCCGGCACCCGCCGCGGGTGATGCGACACACGGCGGCGTCCTGGTTGGTTCAGGCCGGCGTCCCGCTCTACCACGTTCAGCACCTGCTCGGCCATGAGCGCTCGTCGACCACGGAGCGCTACGCGCACCTCGCTCCGGACGCGCACGGCGAGATTCTCGGGGTGTGGGCGCGGCGCTCCGGCGGCGACGCTCCGGGACGCTCTGACGCACGTGTGACGCACGAACGACTAGAGGCCCGCCCCTCGTGATGAGGTGCGGGCCTCTAACCTGCAAAAATGCCAGTGGAGATGAGGGGATTCGAACCCCTGACCCCTTCGATGCGAACGAAGTGCGCTACCGGACTGCGCTACATCCCCAAGGACTCGACCAGATTAGCAAACTTCCAGGAGTCCTCGCGCCACCCTTTCAGTCACCCACGGCCCGCCTGGGCGGTTCGGCGTACTGGTCGAACAGGACGTCCGCGTTCAGAGCCGCGAGATCGATGATCTCGGCCTCCGCCTCTTCCGCCACCCGCCGCTGCTCCCGTGCCCGCCGCAGCCGCTCTGCGCGCGCCTGGCGGGCCCTCTCGCGGCGTTCCCTGTCGACTTGTACGGCAATGCGGAGGAAGGCCATGTACGCCAGCATGATGACGACTGAGGGCGCTACGCCCCACCACGGGATCATCTTGACCGCGGCCGTCACCACGGACGCCAGCACCAGCAGAGCGGTGAAGAACAGCAGCCGGCGCCGGCGGGCCACGATGATGGCGCGGCGGCGCAGCCGGAACTGGCGGACGTCGACCTTCTCGATCTCCGTCCCGTCGTCCTCGTCGGAGTCCGAAGGGCCCAGATTGTCGAGGTCGGGAAGCTGGTGTTCGCCGGTGTAGTGCTCTTCGAGTTCGGCCAGTTCTGCGAGGTTCGTCTTGTCCCTGCGCAGCCACATCGGAATCAAGACGCAAAGCCACATCACCACGATGGCCAGATAAAGCAGGACGCTGCTCACGACCACCTCCGGGCAGCATGAAGACGCGGGTGTGTTCGTTGCGTCTTCAATGTGCTCACGTCACGCACCGTAAGACCGCGTGTCACTGATTGACGAGCATTCGGTGCGGTGTGTCGCGAGATCGTCAAACCTCTTCGACAGGAGACCCACCGCGAGCGGCCGACTCACGAGCACGACGCCACTGCACGAGCAGCCCGCCGGGAACGTCCTCAACGGTCAGCGCGTAGCAAATGTGATCGCGCCAGGCTCCGTCGATGTGGAGTTGGCGACGCCGAATGCCTTCTTCCCGGAATCCAAGCTTCTCAACCACTCTACGGCTGGCCTGGTTCTCGGGGCGGATGTTCGCTTCCAGCCGATGCAATCCGGTGGTGAAAAAGCAATGGTCAACGGCCATGGCGAGGGCTGTGGGCGTGATCCCCTTGCCGGCCAGCGCGCCGTCTATCCAATATCCGACCTGGGCCGACCGCGCGGATCCCCACACGATCGCGCCGACCGTCAGCTGCCCCGCGAAGCGTCCCTCGTACGTGACCACCCACGGCAGCGCCAGCCCCTGCCTGGCCTCACGGCGCAGGGTCCCGACCATGGAGATGTAGGGGCCGAGCCCGGTCCTGAACAGCGGCGTCTCAGGATTGCTCGGCTCCCAGGGGCGCAGCCAGTCGGCGTTTCGCAGCCGAGTCTCTCGCCACACGCGTACGTCGCTCAGCCGCAGCGGCCGGAGGCCTACCGGACCCTCGTTCAGGGTCGCCGGCCAGCCACGAAGTCGATCCACACCTCTCATCATCCCCCTATCGGGCACGATGTCGCCACGGATCATCGATCGGCGCTCCGAATCACGGGTCAGCGCGGGTGATCGCCACCGTGAATTTGATCAACCGCGTGCAGCAGAATCGGAGCGAGTACGGCTACTCCATCCCGCACGCCACCGGATGATCCCGGCAAATTAATGATCAAGGTGTCACCCGCCTGACCCGCCAGCCCGCGGGAGAGTACGGACGTAGGAACCTTTTCGCGATTCGCCTGCCGAATGGCCTCGGCTATCCCCGGAATTTCCCGGGAAATCACGCGCGCCGTCATCTCCGGAGTCAGGTCCAAGGGCGTCAGCCCCGTCCCCCCTGTCGTCACGATGACGTGATAGCCACCCGCGATCCCGTCACGCAGCGCTCCTTCGACCGCCTCGCCATCGGGCACCACCACGGGGCCGTCCACGACCTCGCAGCCCGCCTCCGCACGCAGCAGGTCGGCCAGCAGCGGGCCGGATTTATCCTCATAAATCCCAGCCGACGCCCGGTTCGACACCGTGATCACCAGCGCCCGGATCATTCGGACTCCCGTACCCAGCGCCCGGTCTTCCCGCCGAGCTTCTCCTCCACCCGCACATCCGTGATCACCGCGGCGGGGTCCACGGCCTTGACCATGTCGATCAGGGCGAGCGCGGCCACGGAGACCGCCGTCAGCGCCTCCATCTCCACGCCGGTGCGGTCGGCCGTCTTCACCCGGCACGTGATCGCCACGCCCCAGTCCTCGACGTCGAGCGTGACCTTGACGCCGTGCAACGCGATCGGATGGCAGAGCGGGATCAGGTCGGGCGTCCGTTTCGCCCCCATGATCCCCGCGATCCGCGCCACCCCGAGCGCGTCACCCTTGGGCACCTCCCCCGACCGCAGCAGCTCGACCACGGCGGACGACAGCAGCACCCGCCCGGTGGCCGTGGCGGTGCGGGCCGAGACGTCCTTGGCGGAGACGTCCACCATGCGGGCGGCCCCGGTCTCGTCGATGTGGGTCAGCTCGCTCACGACGCCACCACCTCCAGCACGTACGGCTCAGATCCGCTCACAGCCGGACCACCTCCACAGACGAGCCCTCCGCCACCTCGGTCACGTCCTCAGCGACCACGATCAGCGCGTTCGCCGAGGCCAGCGCGGCGAGCTGGTGAGAGCCCTGGCCATGCACCGGCGAAACCGTGCCGTCCGCGGACAGCACGCCACGCAGGAACGACTTCCGCCCAGCGGGCGACCGCAGCGGCCCCGTGACCCGGGCGGTCAGCGTCTCCGGCACACCGCCGGGAAGCCCGCGCATCTTGTCGAGCGCCGGACGGACGAACAGCATGAAAGACACGAACGACGACACCGGGTTGCCGGGAAGGGCGAAGATCGGCACTTGATCCTCCCCCAGGACGCCGAACCCCTGCGGCATCCCCGGCTGCATGGCCACCTTCTCGAAGCAAACCGTCCCCAGCGGGGACAATGCCTCCTTGACCGGCTCGTACGCCCCCATGGACACCCCACCGCTGGTGATGATCGCATCGGCCCGCACGAGATGGGTGTCGAGCTGATCGAGCAGCACGGCCGGATCGTCCCCGACGGCCCCGACCCGGAACCCCTCGGCACCGGCCTCCCGCACGGCGGCGGTCAGCGTGTAGCTGTTGGAATCCCAGATCTGCCCCGGCATCAGAGAGGTCCCCGGCTCGACCAGCTCCGCGCCCGTGGAGATGACGACGACGCGGGGACGCGGCCGCGCCAGGACGCGCCGCCGCCCCACGCCGGCGATGATCCCGAGCTGCGCGGGACCGATCAGGGTGCCCGGTTTGAGCACGACCTCGCCGGCCTGCACGTCCTCCCCGGCCCGCCGGACCGCGTTTCCGGCCTGCGCGGATCGGTCGATCCGGACGGAGACCGTGCCCCCGTCGGTCCACTCCACCGGCACCACGGCGTCGGCCCCCGCGGGCAGGGGCGCGCCGGTCATGATGCGCACAGCATGCCCGGGACCCACGGCCCGCAGCTCCAAGGAGCCGGCCGCCACGTCGTCGATCACCGGCAAGGTGACCGGGACGTCCGCGACGTCCACCGCCCGTACGGCGTAACCGTCCATGGCGGAGTTGTCGAACGGCGGCAGCGGCACGGGCGACGTGACCTCCTCGGCCAGCGTCGTCCCGAGTGTCTGCTCCAGCTCCAGCTCCAGCGGCGCCAGCGGACGCACAGTGGCGAGGATGTCCGCCAGATGCGCGTCAACCGATTTCATTGAGGAACTCCCGCAGCCATGGCACGAAGTCGGGCGCCAGGTCCTCCCGATCGGCGGCGAACCTCACCACCGTCCGCAGATAGTCGAGCTTGTCGCCGGTGTCGTATCGCCGCCCTCTGAACAGCACCCCGTGCACGGGCCCGCCCTCCTCGGAGCCGCGGCCGGCGAGCGTCCGCAGCGCGTCGGTGAGCTGGATCTCGTTGCCGCGGCCGGGCGGGGTGTTCTCCAGCACCTCGAACACGGCGGGGTCGATCACGTAGCGGCCGATGATCGCCCAGTTGGACGGCGCCTCGTCGACCGGCGGCTTCTCCACCAGGTCGGTGACGCGCACCACGTCGTCCACGGTGGTGGCCTCGATGGTCGCGACGCCGTACAGCGAGACCTGCTCCCTGGGCACCTCCATCAGCGCGATCACGCTCCCACCGAACGTGTCACGCACCTCGATCATGCGCTTGAGCAGCGGATCACGGTAGTCGATCAGGTCGTCGCCGAGCAGGCAGGCGAACGGGTGGTCGCCGACGTGCTGCTTGGCGCACAGCACCGCGTGACCGAGACCCTTCGGCTCGCCCTGGCGTACGTAGTGGAGCGTCGCCAGCGAGGCCGGCTCGCGAACCTGGGACAACCGCTGCTCGTCGCCCTTGGCCTCAAGGGCCTCCTCCAGCTCGAACGCGCGGTCGAAATGATCCTCGATCGACCGTTTGTTCTTGCCAGTGACCATGAGCACGTCGAGGAGCCCAGCGGAGGCGGCCTCCTCGACGACATACTGGATCGCGGGCTTGTCGACGATGGGCAACATCTCCTTGGGTGTCGCCTTGGTCGCCGGAAGGAACCGGGTGCCCAGACCCGCGGCGGGCACGACGGCTTTCGTCACAGGGTCGAAGTCAGCCATGAGTAGACCCTAGTGGAGGGACCTGTGGACAAGCTGAACCTGCGCCGCGAGCTTAACTCGAGGCGTACCTCGCTCTCCCCCGAGCAATTGCGGTCAAACGCCGTGCAGGTCCGCGAAACGCTGCTCGATCAGCCGTGGGTGCAGATGGCCGGGCTGGTGGCCTGCTACTGGTCAACGGGGTCGGAGCCGGATACCCACGGGCTCGTGTTCGCTCTCTGGAAACACGGCGCGACGGTGATCCTTCCGGTGCTGTGTGCGGACAATGACCTGGATTGGGCGGTGTACGACGGGCCGGACACACTCGCCCCGGGCCGGTACGGGATCATGGAGCCTGTCGACACCCGCCGCGGCGTCGACGCCATCCGCACGGCCGCGCTGGTGATCGTGCCGGCGCTGGCGGTGGACAGGCGGACGGGGGTACGCCTCGGACGAGGCGGTGGCTCGTACGATCGAGCCCTGTCCAGGGTGGGCCCCAACGTTCCGACGGTCGCATTGCTGCACGAGGGCGAGCTGATCGACGGGGTTCCGTCGGAGCCGCATGATCGCGCAGTCCGCTTTGCGATGACGCCCGCGGGACTCACTACTCTTATGTGAACGAAGGTACGGGAGGGGGCCAGATGACGCTTGATGTCTGGCTCCTTCTTGGTGCCGTGATCGTCATCGCCGCCATCGCGTTCGTACGCATCGCGCATCGCAGCGGTCTGCCCAGCCTTCTGCTGTTCCTCGGGTTCGGCCTGATTCTGGGCGAATCCGGGTTCGGGATCCCGTTCGACAGCCCGCAGGTCGCCCAGCAGATCGGGCTGACGGCGCTCGCGGTCATCCTGGCCGAGGGCGGCCTGACCACGAACTGGTCCCATGTGCGGCGTTCCGTCCCTTTGGCGCTGGTGCTGGCGACCGTGGGCGTGACGGTCAGCATCGTCGTGCTGGCGTTCGTCGTCGAGGGACTTTTCGGCCTAGACCGGTCGACGGCCCTGATCCTGGGCGCGGTGCTGGCCTCGACGGACGCCGCGGCCGTGTTCTCCGTGCTGCGCAGGCTGCCGCTGCCCTCCCGGCTGGCGGGCGTGCTGGAGGCGGAGTCCGGCTTCAACGACGCACCCACCGTGATCGCCGTGGTCCTGCTCAGCGGAGCGTCCAGCTCGTCGGCGACCGTAGGAACGTTCCTGCTGGAAACCTCCGTCGAGCTGATCATCGGTGCGGCGGTCGGGCTCGCCGTCGGCCCCGCGGGCGCGTACGCGCTGCGCCGCGTCGCCCTGCCCGCCTCCGGCCTCTACCCCATCGCCGTGCTCGCCCTCACCTTCGTCTCGTACGGCGGCGCCGTGCTGCTGCACGGATCGGGCTTCCTGGCCGTCTACCTGACGGCGTTGATCCTGGGCAATTCGCGGCTTCCGCACAGGGCGGCGACCAGAGGCTTCGCGGAGGGCTCCGCCTGGCTGGCGCAGATCGGGCTGTTCGTCATGCTCGGCATGCTGGCCAGCCCCGACGAGATGCCGGAGGCCATCGTGCCCGGCCTGATCACGGGCACCGTGCTGGTGCTCCTGGCGCGGCCGCTGTCCGTCGTGGTGAGCTCCTTCATAGCCTGGGCCGCGCGACTGGGCCGGGTGAGCTGGCGCGATCAGGCGTTCCTGTCCTGGGCGGGGCTGCGCGGCGCGATCCCGATCGTGCTGGCGACCATCCCCTGGGCCTCGGGCGTCGAGGGCTCCAAGGAGATCTTCAACCAGGTCTTCGTGATCGTCATCGTGTTCACCCTGCTTCAGGGGCCGACGCTGCCGCTGGCGGCCAGGCTGCTGGGGGTTCGCGCGCCTGGCGAGGCGCACGAGCTGGAGGTGGAGTCCGCGCCGCTGGAGGAGCTCAAGGCGGACCTGCTGCAGGTCAAGATCCCCGCCGGCTCGCGCCTGCACGGCGTGGAGATCTTCGAGCTCCGCCTGCCCGCCGGAGCCGCGGTGACTCTCGTCGTACGCGACGGCAAATCTTTCGTCCCCGGCGGCTCCACCCGCGTCCGGGTGGACGACCAGCTCCTCCTGGTCACCACCGCCGCCTGCCGTGACCAGGTCGAACGCCGCCTGCGCGCCGTAAGCCGCAGCGGCAAGCTGGCCGGCTGGTACGGAGAGCGGGGGTTGGAATAGGTCTTTGACCTAATCGGTTACCATTAGCAGTCGCATCGCTCGAGTGCCAGACCCGAAGGAGGAGCGCGTGCCGACGTACCAGTACGCCTGCAACGACTGTGGCGAGCAGCTCGAGGTCGTTCAGAAATTCACCGACGATGCGCTGACGGTTTGCCCCAATTGCGAGGGAAACCTGCGGAAGGTCTTCTCCGCTGTCGGCATCGTGTTCAAGGGCTCCGGCTTCTACAAGACGGACAACCGGTCTTCGTCGACCTCGGCTCCTACGACTTCCCCCGCCTCTTCGTCCTCGTCGAAGCCGGCCGAGAGCAAGTCCGCGGACTCGAGCTCCTCGTCCACCCCGGCCGCCGCCCCCGCCGCCGCTTCCAACTGACCTTTTCCGGCCTGCCCACGACGAATACCGTCGACGGATACCGTCCTGGGCACGGCCGTCCAGCGTGGTCACGGCCTGGCGCGTTAGCCGCGCCCCGCCATGCTGCTGCCGCTTCGTGCGCAGGGTCAGGTCTTCGGTGCCTCCTCGCGGCTCTTCAGCGGCGAGCTCGGCCATTCAGCTCAGCGCGGAATCCTGCCGCTCTGTCGACCCGGTACGGGCTCTTCCGAACCCTGACGATCTTGCCGACCCGGCACCATGACCCTCAGGGTGCGCATCATGACCCTCAGGCTGCCCCGCGCGTCCGGTCACGGCCCGCAGGGCACCCGCTGTCGGAGAACCGCCAGGCAACCTGCTCACCTTGGCCACGCCCCTCCGCCACGGACCGCAAACCACCGCTGCCTGCTCGATCATGGCCCGAGAGCACTCCGCTGTCACAGGACCTCACGCCGCTCAGGCCGGGACGCGGACCCGCGACCCCCACCAGCCACTCTACGCATGCCCGCACTCCCGCTGCTCTTACGCATGCCCGCACTCCCGCCGCTCTGCCCATGCCCGCACTCCCGCGGGAAGCTTTATCGAGGCCGATCGGCATCAGCCCCCAGCAGTTCGGGCGCGATCCGATCGACCAGCCGCTCAAGCTGCGGATCATCCCCCCAGTCGGCCACCAGCCTGCTCAACCCCTCCCGAGAGCACCGCACAAGCCGCATGGCCACCTGATCCCCTTCCGCCGTGAGCCGCAACAACTCCCCGTCCTCGGACCGCCGCACCAGCCCGGCCTCGACGAGCTGATCCACGTACGGCCGCCCTTGAGCCCGGCTCACATGCGCCCGCTCAGCCAGCGCCTCGGCCCGCACCCACCCCTCCCCTCCCAGCCGGGCGATGACCCAGACCCCTTGGGGCGGGACCCCGCTCAATCCGGCCAGCGCCCCCAGCCGGTCGTAATAGCCCCGCCGCAGATCCGCGTCGGCCAGGCGGACCAGCCCCCTCTCGACCTCGGCCAGCGACGACCGCTCGGCGGACGTGGCCCCCAGCCCTTCGCCCAGATCCGCCGCCCTGGTCGTCTCCCTCAACCGCGACTGCGGAATGAACCAGGAAAGCAGGAACGCCCCGAACATGATCGGCGCCGCGACCCGGAAAACGGCCGCGATCGCGTCGGCGTAGACATGGAGGAAGTCGGCAGCCAGCTCCCGCGGCAGCCGCCGGATGACCGTCGGATCCTGCTGGACGCGCGCAGGATCGAACCCCTGCGGCAGGCTGGCCCCGCTGAGCGCACGCCGCAGATCCTCGTTCAGCGTCGCCGTGAACACCGCCCCCAGCGTCGCCACCCCGAACGACCCCCCGATCGACCGGAAGAACGTCGCGCCGGACGTCGCCACCCCGAGATCCTTGAAGTCGACCGCGTTCTGGACCACGATCACGAGCACCTGCATGGTCATCCCGAGCCCGATGCCGAGCACCAGCAGGTATACGCCCATCGTGAACAGGCTGGCCCGCTCGGTCATCGTGGACAGCAGGGACATCCCGATCCCGGCCACCGCCGTGCCCGTGATGGGCAGGAACCGGTATTTCCCGGTCTTCGAGATGATCTGCCCGCTGATGATGGACATCGTCAGCATGCCGCCCATCATCGGCAGCAGGTACACCCCCGACAGGGTCGGACTCACCCCGTGCACGACCTGCAGATACAGCGGCAGATAGGTGAGCGCCCCGAACATGCCGAACCCCACCACGAACCCCACGATCGACGACATCGTGAACGCCCGGCGCCTGAACAGCCCGAGCGGCAGCACCGGCTCGGCCGCACGCCGTTCGGCGAAGATCCAGCCGGCCAGCAGGGCCACCGCGGCCACGCCCAGCCCCACGATGACCGGGCTGCTCCACGCGTACGTCGTGCCGCCCCAGGTCGCGATCAGCACGAGGCAGGACGTCGCGCCGCCGAGCAGCACGACCCCGGCGTAGTCGATGCGGTGCGCGGTACGCGTGTAGTCGCTCGGCAGCACGGCCACGATCACGACGAGCGCGACCGCGCCCAGGGGCAGGTTGATGTAGAAGACCCAGTGCCAGGACAGATGATCGACGAACAGCCCGCCGAGCAGCGGCCCCACGATGCTGGACACGGCGAAGACCGCGCCGAAGAACCCCTGGTATTTGCCCCTCTCCCGCACCGACACGACGTCCCCGACGATCGCCTGCGCCAGCACCATCAACCCGCCCCCGCCCAGCCCCTGGACCGCGCGGAAGCCGATGAGCTCCCCCATGTTCTGGCTGATCCCACAAAGCGCCGAACCGATCAGAAAGATGACGATGGCGGCGACGAAGAGCCTTTTGCGACCGTACTGATCGCCCAGCTTCCCCCAGAGCGGCGTCGAGACGGTCGAGGCGAGCAGGTATCCCGTCACGACCCACGACAGCTGCTCCAGCCCGC
Source organism: Nonomuraea zeae (assembly GCF_005889725.1). Classification (GTDB taxonomy): domain Bacteria; phylum Actinomycetota; class Actinomycetes; order Streptosporangiales; family Streptosporangiaceae; genus Nonomuraea; species Nonomuraea zeae. Next base: position 3,268 of record NZ_VCKX01000002.1, on the reverse strand, counting down.
CGAGGTCGCTCACGATGGTCGGCAGGGCCGTGGACACGATGGTCTGGTCGAGCGCGGCCAGCAGCATGCCGAGCATGAGCGCGATGATGATGAGCCCGAGGCCCTGTTGCCGCATGCGGCGATCCTACTCTTCGTACTGGTGTGCCTACTCGCCGCAATCAAGTTATCCACAGAATCGGATTCGGCCCATCCTGGCCCCCCGCCGGTCCGGCTACTCTCTGCGCCATGGTCACTCGCGCAGACATCGGCGTCATCGGCGGTTCGGGTTTCTATTCTCTGCTCGACGACGCGGAGGAGATCGAGCTCGCAACGCCTTACGGCCCCCCGAGCGATGTTGTCACGGTCGGGCGCATCGGCTCGCGTTCCGTGGCGTTCATCCCCCGGCACGGGCGAGATCACCGCTTCCCGCCCCACCGCATCCCCTACCGCGCCAACCTGTGGGCTCTGCGCTCGCTCGGCGTCCGCCAGGTGCTCGCGCCGAGCGCCGTAGGTTCGCTACGAGCGGAGTACGGCCCGGGCACCTTGGTAGTCCCGGACCAGCTCGTAGATCGCACTTCTGGCCGCGTACAGACCTATTACGACATAGACGGCGCGGTCCACGTCTCGTTCGCCGACCCCTACTGCTCTTCCGGCAGGGCCACGGCGGTGCAGACCGCCCGTTCCGGCGGCTGGGAGGCCGTCGACGGTGGCACCCTGGTCGTCATCGAGGGCCCGCGGTTCTCCACGAGAGCCGAGTCGCAGTGGTTCGCGGGCAACGGCTGGTCGATCGTGGGCATGACCGGCTTCCCCGAGTCGATCCTGGCCCGCGAGCTGGCCCTCTGCTACACCTCACTCTCCCTGGTGACCGACCACGACGCGGGAGTGGAGGCCGGGCAGGGCGTCACCCACGACGAGGTTCTCGAGTTCTTCGCCCAAAACGTCACCCGCATGCGCACCCTGGTCGCCGACACCGTCCAGGCGCTCCCCGATGAGCGCACCTGCCTTTGCGGCTCCGCCCTCGACGGCATCAAGCTCCCCTTCGAGCTGCCGTGATCCAGGCCTGGATGCGGCGCTACGGCCGGCGCCGCCGTCTCATCGCGGCGGCGCTGGCCGCCATAGCCGTCGCGGCCGCCTTCGTCGCCACCCGCCCCGCCCCCGGTTCCACGGTCCTCGTGGCGGCGCGCGACCTGTCCCCCGGCCCCCTACGTCCCGACGACCTCCACCCGACGCCGCTCCACCATCCACCGGCCGGCGCCATACGCGCCGCGGCGGCCGGACGCGTCCTGGCCGCCCCCATGCGCAAGGGCGAGCCGCTGACGGACGTCCGGCTCCTCGACTCGTTCCGCCTTCCGCCAGGCCTGATCGCGACCCCCGTACGCATCGCCGACGCGGCCACGGCCGGCCTCATCTCCCCCGGCTCCACGATCACCGTCCTGGCCGCCTGGGACGACGGCCAGCCGGCCCGCTCGATCGCCGAGGGCGTAAGAGTCATCACCATCCCGCCGGCGACCGAGCACACGAGCGCCCACGGCGCCCTGGTCGTGCTCGCGACCACGGCGAGCCAGGCAACCGAGCTGGCCGCCGCCCAAGCAGGCGGCCACCTCTCGATCACCATCAGTCCTAACTTAGAGTAATCATTCGGCTACGCTTCTCCCATGAGCGGATTCAAGAAGTTCCTCATGCAGGGAAACGTCATCGATCTGGCAGTCGCGGTCGTCATCGGGGCTGCTTTCAACACGATCGTGCAGTCGTTCGTGGCCGACGTGCTGACGCCGTTGATCTCGGCGTTCGGCGGCCTGCCCGACTTCTCCTCCCTCAAGGCTACGGTCGGGCAGTCCAACTTCATGTACGGCAACTTCCTCAACGCGGTCATCTCGTTCCTGATGATCGCCGCGGTGGTCTACTTCCTGGTCGTGCGGCCGTACACGCATTTGAAGGACCGCGCCGCCGCCAGGGTCGACTCGAAGACCCACAACTGCCCCGAATGCCTGTCGGAGATCCCCAAGGCCGCCTCGCGCTGCGCCTTCTGCAGCGCGCAGGTCACACCGGTCTAGAGCAGCGAGTCGATCTTCGGATCATACTCCCAGTGCCACGGCTCGAACGGGCTGCTGTAGGCCCAGGAGGGGTGGAACCAGCCATACCTCTTGGAGTTCTTCTCCATCCACACGAACTCCGCCGACCCCGACCTCTCCACCCCGCCACACAGGTCCACAGCCAGCCCGAGCCCGTGGTTGCTCCGTCCGGGCACAGCGGCGAACCCCGGCCGCCGGTAATAGACGGACTGCTGCTCGGCAAGGCTCCGATAGGCGTCCGTCACACACATCTGCTTGCCGAACCGCTTGCGATAAGCCTCGTTCAAACTCACGAACGCGATGGTGGCGTCGGCCCTCAGACTGAAGCCCTTCTGCTGCAACGGGCACAGCATCCCCCTGGGGATCAGCCCGTTGGGATAGTCCCCGGCCGTCGCCGCCCGCAGCGGGTTGCACCCCAGCGCCGCCCGCCCCACCTTGTCGATCTTGATCCCCATCTTGACGAGCGCGGCGGTCAGGGACTTCACGATCTTGTCCGACCGCAGCCGCAAGGTGTCGACCTCCGCCGCCAGCTGCGCCTCGGCCAGCAGATTCCCGGCACGGAGCTCCTGCGCCTCACCGGCCAGCCGCTCGGTCTCCTTGAACAACGCACTCGTCTGCTCGACCGCCTGCTGCCGCACGGCCACAATCTGGGTCACATCCGACAAAGCACGCAAAGTCCGCTCATCAGCATTACCCGACAGGAACGGCGTGACGTTGTTGGCCGCGATCGGCTGCTCGTACAGCAACTCGACCATCTGCGACACGGGCTGCCGCATCACCGACAGCCGCTGCTCCAGCCCCTGCAGAGCCGTCAGCTTGGTCTTGAGCTCCTTCTCGGAGGCGGCGATGGTCGCGCGCCGCTTCTCCAGGGCCTTGGTCGCGTCCTCGAGCTCCTTGGCCGAGCGCTCGGCCTCTTTCCTCAGCTCCGTCAGGTTGGCGGGATCCCGCCGCTCCTGCACCCGCAGCTCCGTCCGGACCTGTGCGCCGGCCTGCGCAGAAGGCACAAAAAGAGAAGCCATCGCCATGACGACCGCGATCAGACCCGCTGATCGAGGGGCTGGCACGTTCGACTCCTCCGTTTGCTAACTCGTTACCCGGGTCAGGCACGCACGTTACTACAGCCCCCCGAGTGCCCGGACCGAACTCCGGAGAGCTGTTATGAGACAAAAAACCCACTTTGTACGGCCAACCCCCACAACCAGCTAGATCTGTCTCTT